>JAZPZR010000174.1:0-1566 GCA_045544795.1 Eubacteriales bacterium | reverse complement strand
CGGCTCTGTAATAAAGGAGTGCGGTGTGCCGATTGATCTCTACCGCACGGCTGACCTTGATGAAATTGATATATCGCAGTATAAAGTGATAATTTTTCTTAACGAATACTATGCAGATATTCCGAAATTAAAAGAAATTATTGCAAAAACGTCGCAGGGTTGCCATATCGTGTGGAATTATACCGCTGGCATTATCAATAAAGAGAATAACAGTTACGGCTTGGAAAATGTGCACAAACTGACAGGTTTTTCACTTACAGAGTACCCGAAGGGCAGTTGTGATAAGCATATTTATCCGCTTGTTTATATTGAGGCAGAGGACGGTGTGCAATCGCTTGACTGTTATTCTGACGGAAAAATAAAAACCGCAAAAAGAGTATGTGATAATCACGCACACACCCTTTTTGCATCACCGTCTGATCTGACGGTTGAGATTGCAAGAAAGATGCTTGAAGGTGCGGGTGTACACACTTATGCTCCGCCTTACTGCGTTGTACACGGCGATAACCGATTTATATATGTTTTATCAGAAAAAACACAGACTGTTGAAATTACACTTAAAGAGCCTGTGACATGTAAAAACGTGTTTACAGATGAAATATACGAAAATACAAATAACATCACCCTTGATATGCAGGAGGGTACCTGTGTTTTCTTAAAATACGAGGTATAAAATGGAACTCAGAACAAAGCGGCTTATTTTGCGTAAGTGGCGGGAGAGCGATGCTAAAAACTTATATAAATATGCAAGCGACCCCGATGTAGGTAATCCTGCAGGCTGGCCGCCGCATACAAGCGTAGAAAACAGCCTTGAAATTATAAAAAATGTTTTGTCGGCGCCCGAAACGTATGCCGTATGTCTTAAGGACGGATCCGCTATCGGCAGTATCGGTCTTAAGTGCGGGGACAATACCGACATGACGGACAGAGCCGATGAGTGTGAGCTTGGCTATTGGATAGCAAAGGACTTCTGGGGACAGGGCCTTATTCCCGAGGCGGGGCGCGAGCTTTTGCGCCGCGCTTTTGAGGATCTAAATATGCGCGCAGTATGGTGCGGCTATTATGACGGCAATGAAAAAAGCAAGCGGGTTCAACAAAAACTCGGCTTTGTGTATCATCACACAACAGAGGGACTTGAGGTTAAACTCTTAAATGAGGTGCGGACAGGTCATGTAATGCTGATGACACGGGAAATCTGGGAAAAACAGTTATGTACAGAGAACGATTAGTTGATTTTATAAAGAAATCTTACGGTGTTATTGGTGAAATACCTTGTTGATCTCAGCTTTGACCTTAGAAATAAATAACGGTGAAATAGTGAAAAGCAGATATTTTGAAAATCTTGAAAAAATCGAATTTGTTGTAACCTACGCCTGCACAGGTAACTGCAAGCACTGTTCTGAAGGTGAACATGACATACGCGGTGAATTTATAAACCCGCAAATTGCAGCTGAGGCGGTAAGGCAGGTCATAAGTGAATATGACATAAAAACTGTTATGGCTTTTGGCGGTGAGCAAGTCGGATCGTAGCCATGTCGTTCTGTGAGCCAAGGAGTTGTCTATAAA
>JAZPZR010000173.1:0-2000 GCA_045544795.1 Eubacteriales bacterium | reverse complement strand
TGAAAAAGCAACTCATGAGATCGTATACACAGTTGAAGCAAAGCAGGATATTGGTATAATCACAGCAGCTGACGGTGTAGCAACACTTACAGTAGATAACGTTGGCGGTAAGGTTAACAAGCTTTACTGGGGTTACATTGGAGACGATGCAACAGGCGTGGTAGACTATGATACACTTAAGGCAGCTTGCGGCGGCACCCTTACAGGTGACTGGACAATGAAGACAGGCAGAACCTATACTCTTACCGAGACAGGTTACTACGGCTTCTGCGTAAACTACACAATGGAAAGCTTTATAAACGGTGGATTTACTAACGTAACCTACGATATAATCTACATTGTAGAGAATAAATAAAAAATAATGGGACACGCTTACGTGTCCCATTATTTTTATAATCCGAAGCTTACAGATATAGCTTTGTTGACCATATCCATAGTATCGTTATCTATATGCCCCATTTTTTCCTTAAGGCGTGCCTTGTCAATAGTCCGCACCTGTTCAAGCAAAATAACAGATTCCTTTGACAAGCCGTACTTTTCATTTAATTCTATGTGAGTAGGAAGCTTTGACTTATTCATCTGACTCGTTATTGCTGCAGCAATAACGGTAGGGCTGTATTTGTTTCCAACGTCATTCTGTACTATTAAAACAGGACGAAGTCCGCCCTGCTCACTGCCAATTACAGGCGAAAGGTCAGCATAATATATATCGCCTCTTCTTATCATCAGGTTTTCACGCTCCGTAAAAATATTGTGAACTTGTTTTCTGTGATTATTATTTACAGTTTGTGTAAACTTTAATCACTATCATTCTATTTTAAAATATTTTCACGGTTACAAAACCGATTTTTATATATATTCCGTCACTTCACAGACCTGTTCATCCTTGATATAAACACGGGGAATGCGAGGTGAAAGACGACATACGATTTCGTAATTTATGGTATTGTCCTGAACAGCTATATCGTCAACGGTTATACATTTGCCGTTTTCACAGCCGATAACGGTAACTATATCCCCTACCTTACAGTCGATATCGGTAACGTCGATCATTGTCTGATCCATACAGACTCTGCCGACGATCCCGGCAAATTTACCGCGCACAAGCATTTTTCCGATGTTTGACAATGAACGCGGATAGCCGTCGGCATATCCGATGCTTACTGTTGCCACCCTCATTTTTTTGCCTGAAACAAAGGTTTTTCCATAGCTTATCGGTGTGTTTTCATCAATTTCTCTGATCTGGGTTATAACGCTTTTAAGTGAGAGCACACGTTTATAATCGTCCTTTGTACCAAAGCTGTTGTACATACCGTAAAGTATTATTCCCGCGCGCACAAGATCCATACGAGCCTCAGGATAGTTAACTATCCCGCCGCTGTTTGACGAATGCCAGAGCGGAATACTTATTCCCTTTGATTCAAGCAGTTTACGTACAGAATCAATATGCTTTAACTGTCCTTTTGTAAATTCACAACCGTTTTCCTCATCACTTACCGAAAAATGAGTAAAAGCACCGCGAACGTCAAGACCTTTCATAGAAACGACCTGAGTAATATCCTTGACAACCTCATTATAGCGGTCTTCGGATGCACAGTCAAAGCCGATACGGGTCATGCCTGTATTTAGTTTGATATGAACCTTAACACGAGTGTTGCGGGACAGAGCATAGTCTGAAAGCTGCTTTGCAAACTGCAGATCATAAACGGCAAGCGTTATATCATGTTCAACAGCATGCATAAAGCAGTCACCAAGATAACCTCCAAGCAGAAGAATCTCACTCTTACAGCCGTATTTACGCAAATGCACCGCTTCATTCATCGAAGCAACGGCAAAATAGCGTACACCCGCATTTTCAAGTGTGGAAACCACCTTTTCATCACCGTGGCCGTATGCGTTTGCCTTTACAACGCACATGACCTCGGTGCCTGTTTCATTTTTAATTTTTTCAAGATTAAAGAGCAGTGCATCAAGTGATACCTCTGCCCAGCATCTTTTAA
>JAZPZR010000172.1:0-1836 GCA_045544795.1 Eubacteriales bacterium | reverse complement strand
CATGGGTCAACAGATTTTCTGTAAAATTAATATGTTAATTTATCCCACACGCAAGTCAAGACGCACCCTTTCTGTAAGCATTGAAATAAATTCTCCGTTTGTCGGCTTGCCCTTTGAGCTTTTTACTGTATATCCAAAAATGCCGTTAAGCACATCTACATCGCCCCTCGACCACGCTACTTCAACTGCATGTCGGATTGCACGCTCCACTCTTGATGCAGTAGTAGCGTGTGATTTTGCAATTGACGGATACAATTCTTTTGTGATGGAGCGCAAAATATCACGGTCAGTCAACGCCATCATTATCGAATCGCGGATATAGTCATAACCACGGATTGACGCAGGTACACCCACTTCGTGCATAAGCCTGCAGATATAATCCATAAGGTCAAACTGTCTTGATTTATCCTCTGCGATTTCTCCTCTTTTACGAGCCCATGTACGACGTATTCTTGCATCTATATGTTCGCCGTCAAAGGGGATAAGAGTAAATATGTCAACGCCCCTGCTTATCGCATTTTCAATCACGCAGCCACCCGCTACAGAAGACATCACGGCAAACACTGCATCACCCGAATATCCTGACGTAAATAGCATATCCAGCATACCGCAGCTGTCCATATCAGCAAAACAGGTGTCGGTTATTACAACGTCGGGGCTGTTTTTTATAACAGCATCAACGCACTCCTTCCCGCTTGCTGTAACGTCTGTTATAACATAGCCGTATTTTTTTAAAAATTCACATATAGCAACCTTATTAACGTCGCTTCCCGTCCCCACGATAACCTTTAATTTTTTGTTCATACAATCATCTCCTGTAAAAATTTGGAAAATCCAAGGAGATTATAACGAACAAAAGACAAGAATTTAGGCATTCCGTGTCGAGTAATTTAAAAAGGAACGGAAAAATTCCGTTCCTTTTGGTTTAGTCTAATTCACGCTTACCTGTATAGAGTTCGTAGTATCTTCCGCCGAGTGCCACAAGGTCATCGTGATCACCGCGCTCAATAATTTCACCCTGTTCAAGCACCATTATTGCGTTAGAGTTACGCACGGTCGAAAGCCTGTGTGCAATTACAAAGGTAGTGCGCTCCTTCATGAGTCTGTCCATACCGTGTTCAATATGGCGTTCCGTTCTCGTATCAACCGAGCTTGTTGCCTCGTCAAGTACAAGAATGGGTGCTTTTGACAAAGCCGCACGCGCAATATTGAGAAGCTGGCGCTGACCCTGCGACAGATTTGCTCCGTCGCCGTCTATAACAGTATCGTAACCGTTTTCAAGACGCATTATAAAGCTATGTGCCGATGCGGTTTTTGCCGCCGATACAACTTCCTCATCAGTAGCATCAAGTCTGCCGTAACGTATATTTTCGCGCACGGTACCTGTGAATAAATGTGTATCCTGAAGTACCATTGCAATGTTTTTTCGAAGCTCTTCGAGTTTATAGTCACGGATGTCAATACCGTCTATCGTAATAGAGCCTTCCTGAATATCATAAAACCTGTTAAGCAGATTAGTAACTGTCGTTTTACCCGCACCTGTAGAGCCGACAAACGCAATCTTCTGCCCCGGTTTTGCATAAAGAGATATGTTTTTCAGAATCACCTTGTCGGGATTATATCCGAAAGTGACATTTTTGAGTTCAACATAACCTTTCATGTTGTCTGCCGAGTGTGCGTTTTCAATATCAGCCTGTTCAGAATCAAGATTCATTATGCCAAAAACACGCTCCGCACCGGCAAGTGCCGAAAACACTGTCGCAGTCTGCTGTGATAGGTTGTTTATCGGCTGTGAAAAATGGCGTGCATACTGCACAAATACAGTAAGACCGCCGA
>JAZPZR010000171.1:0-3969 GCA_045544795.1 Eubacteriales bacterium | reverse complement strand
AGATATCAAGAGTGAACAGAAGTAACCCTTGACTGATGTGTAAAGAAACATTGGTCAAGGGTTACTTTTTTGTTTGCTTTAGCAAACAAAAAAATAAATCACGCGAAGCGTGCATGTAATCACCGTAAGGTGCATGTAATCACCGTAGCGTGCATGTAACTATACCCGAAGTAGATTGATTTTTATTTTAAAGGTGTTATAATAAAAGAAAAAAAGTTCAGGAGTTTACAATGAAAGCAGTTATGTACGGCGGCGGTAACATCGGCCGCGGATTTATAGGCGCACTTTTTTCAAAATCGGGGTTTGAGGTAACCTTTATCGACGTTTCGGACAAGGTGGTGGACACCTTGAATCGCGACGGACGTTATCCCCTTCGCTACGTAAGTGACGGCGGACACACGGACGAGTGGATAGAAAACGTAAGTGCGGTAAACGGCAACGACACAGACGCAGTCGCGCGTGCAATTGCCGAATGTGACATTATGGCAACGGCGGTCGGCGCAAGGATTCTCCCCTACATCGCGCCCAATATTGCAAAGGGTATAGAGCTTCGCAAAAGTCCCCTTAACATCCTTATCTGCGAAAATCTGATGGATGCGGACAAGGTACTGCGCGGACTTGTAAAGGATGCGCTGGGTTACGAACCCCAAAACGTCGGCTTTATCGAGACGTCTATAGGCAGAATGGTGCCTGTTCAGACAGAAGAGATGCAGGATGGCGAGCCGCTTCGCGTGTGCGTGGAAAAGTACGGCTTTCTGCCCGTTGACAAAAGCGCGTTTATCGGCGATATCCCCGATATCAAGGGCATGGTGCCTTTTTCGCCCTTTGACTTTTACATCAAAAGAAAACTGTTTTTACATAACATGGGTCACGCGGTATGCGCGTATCTCGGCAGTCTTTGCGGCTACGAGTATATCTCTCAGGCAATATACGACCCCGAAATCTATATTACCGTACAAAACGCGATGCTTGACAGCGCGCGTGCGCTCTCAAAAGAGTACGGTGTTGATTTAAACGATATTTTACCGCACGTGAGCGATCTGCTCTACCGCTTTGGTAACCCCGCCCTTCGCGACACCTGTGCGCGCGTGGGCGCAGACCCTGTAAGAAAGCTGGGAGCATCTGACAGACTTATCGGCGCGTCGCTTTTACAGCAAAAGCACGGAATAATGCCCGTATACACCGCGATCGGTGCGGCGGGCGCTTTGATGTGCTACGATGAGGTAAAGAACGGAAACGATGCCAAAAAAGCGCTTTTTGACATCGCGGGACTTAAGGAGGACGATAAGCTTTCAAAGCTTATTATTGAGTTATATAATATGATGAAATGCGGTGCGACTGTTCAAGAGGTCAAAACCGTGGCAGAGGTCACACGCCAGATGGATATTGAGATAATTTAATGTAGGTGACGGTGTATACCGTCACCTAACGTTTTTCCAAAGGAAAAACAAATCATGCCGTCAGGCAATTCATGGCAAAGCCAATTCATGATGCCGAGGCATCAATTCATTTAATTTATTCGTTTAAATTGCGGTTTGTAGAGGAAATAGAATTGGTGTATTGTAGGGAACGACCTGCGTGTCGTTCCGTTTGAGCCCGTCCTAAATCGGCACAGGGCATATCCCTCATGCTAAATTATTTTTTGTGCAATATTACCAAAAATTATCAACTTTGTTGACAACAAAAGAACTTTTGTGTATAATAAAAATGAAAGTAACAACTTTCAAAATATTTTGAATGGAGGAAAACGTTATGAATAAAAACTCAAGCTTACAATTTTGCTTTTAACAACGGTGGTTCTTATTTTCTCCATGTCAGCCTCTGCGTATGCGTGGTTGCCACTTGGAGGTGCACTCACCGGTGGAGTTGCAAATAAAAAGTATTACATCGGAATGACCAACGCAGACTTAATCACTTTTTGCAATCAAGCTGTTGCAGATTGGAATTATGCAGTGCAAAACGGAAGTAATCTCAATTTTTCCTTCAGCCGTGTATATTCCACTTCGCAATCAACTATAAATTTTTGGGGTGAATATCAACCTGCTCAAAGTTGGTATGGCAAAGCAGTTATGTATAGATATAATGAACCGACCGACCCGGAACTACTAGATGAAATACGACTTGGCCAAGTGCCGTATGACTATGCTGATTGCTTGCTAAATGTTTACCATCTTGATGCTAATTATGTTACAACAACGAGAGCTCATTGGAGAGAAATAGCAGCTCACGAGATGGGTCATGCTTTAGGATTAGCTCACACGACCAACAAGGGGACATTGATGTATCACAATTTCAGAGAATCAACAGCTATCGGGCCTACCGCCGACGAGGTAGTTGGTGTCGATTCATTATACGGATAAGGAGAGTTGATATGAAAAAAATAATTCTATTTTTAATTATAGCTGTGATCAGCGTTACAGTTTGCGCTTGTGCGACGGCCCCGTCAAATAACGATGCTCCCGAAATCAATACTGAAGACACACTAGAGATATATTTTCCTTCAAAGGATGACGATATAGGTGTTCAGCTCGCATCTATCGACGGCTGTGAAAACACAGCAGAATTGTACAACAAATCCGTAGGTGTAATAGTCGGTACCGTTATGACAGACGGCAAAATAGCACTTGAGGAAAGCCGTTCTCCCGTTGTAATGTCAACGGTAAAAATAGAAAAAGTGATAAACGGCGATTTTGAAGTGGGTGAAACCATCAATATTCATGAAAGCGGAGATATAATAGACGGCAAAGAATATGCAATTGCGGGTGTGCCGCTTCTTAAAAAGAAAATGAAGGTGCTTTTATACCTCATAGGACCTACCGATTACTACATCGGCGAGGATTCGTACGGAATAAACGGAGTATATCAGGGCAAATTCTTCTATGATAACAACGGAACAGTTCACTCTGCTATCGCTTTTTCAAAGGAGCAGGAACCGATATATCTTACCGATTTTAAGGAGCCGATGAAAGAGGCAGCGGTAATGACTGCGATCGATGCCGTAAAAGATCAGCAGGCTGTAAAGTGAAAATAAAATAAAATAAAATAAAATAAAATAAAAAAGGCTGTCGGTTTACGACAGTCTTTTTACATAAACATATTTGTTTAATTATACAGCTCTCTGTACCTTACCGGAACGGAGGCATCTTGTACAAACGTAAATATGCTTAGGTGTTCCGTTGACTACGGCTTTTACACGTTTAACGTTGGGCTTGTAAGCTCTGTTGCTTCTTCTGTGTGAGTGAGACACCTGATTTCCGAAAACAACACCCTTGCCGCATACATCGCATTTTGCCATATATATATACACCTCCCTTATTTTTTACAACAGACATTGTAGCACATCATTTGCAAAAAAGCAAGTCTTTTTTTAATTTTTATTTGTTGAATATCTTATAATAGTTTGTTATAATAAAAATAACACACTTTAGGGGGTTTGTTTATGGACAATGGCTCACAGTTAAAACTGTCACAACTAATAGACGATCTTCAGCTGGAAGTGGTCGTTATGCCCGAAAACAAGCAAAACACGCTTATCACAAACACCGACATTAACCGTTCGGGTTTGCAGATCTCGGGCTTTACCCGTCACTTTGACTACACACGTATTCAGATATTCGGCAGGGTGGAAAACGACTACCTTAACGATATTGACGATAAAACACGCAGGGAACATCTTGACAAGTTTTTCTCGTTCGGTTTCCCCTGCCTTATAATCACAAGGGACCTTTATGTACCCGACGATGTTATTGAAATGGCGACAAAGCACGGGGTGCCGATACTTCGCACAGGCGTTCACACCTCGCAGTTTGTCAGCAGTATAATTTATTATCTCAACAGAAAGCTCGGTGAGCAGATAACCCGCCACGGTGTGTTTATCGAGGTATATGGCGAGGGTATATTACTGCTGGGCGAAAGCGGTGTCGGTAAGTCGGAAACGGCGATTGAGCTTGTCAAGCGCGGCCACCGTCT
>JAZPZR010000170.1:0-6873 GCA_045544795.1 Eubacteriales bacterium | reverse complement strand
GTATACATCCACACATCATCTTCTAACGCAAGATAATTATATCCGTCTGTTGTTTCCTGACAGTCTTTCTGACCAAAAACCGAGTTTAAAAATCCGTGCTGAAGCATTCCGTGATAATCAAACTGCTCAATTATAAGATTTGCGTTATAAACCCTGTCAATCCACGAAGGAACATCTTTTATATCATAGTAGGTACATTCACCTGTGACAGCATTTACAAGCACAACACCGCCGATGTCATGTCCGCCGTATAATCCGATTTTATATACAACACGTGCGCACACCCAGTAAGGCGTACCGTTGTCATCAACCTCAAAATTCGGTTGTTCAAAAATATATGTCGGGTAATTAAAACGAAGATGACGATATAGATTTCTGCCAAAATGCTCAGCAGTAGAATACTTCATATTGTCAAGGCCAAGATCTGAAAAACGATTAAGTGTAACTTCCTGATTAACCATATTAATCATGATATAGCCCGGTACGCCGTCAGAGACATTATTAAGCCACTTGAATATATCAACGTACTCTAATGGAGTTACACGAACAGGAGCTCCCCTGTAGTTTATCTGTGAATAATAATCATCCATAACAGAAAACTGACTTACAAGATCAGAAAGGCTTCCCATAGTTTTATCGCCGAGTTTTATCGCACTGTTTTTATCAAGCGTAGGAATCTGGTCATATGATATTCTGTCGACATCCTCGCTGAAATCACCCGATTCTATCTCAAGCAACTTCTGATAGCGTGACGCATTAAAAATCACAGCACCGGACAGCCAGCCTATCAACCCGATCACAAGACAGATAATACAAATAATTACAACGATTTTAAACTGTGAGGGTATTTGCTTCATGCCTACTACAGTAACACCTAAGTGAAGTTTTTTCCCGTGTCTTAAAAACGTATAGACTACAGCATAGATCACAGACAAAAGTGCGATCTGAAACAGTAACGAAGGATTGTGAACTGACAACGCAGGCAACATAAAATAAAATCCGACGGCAGCTACTATAAGTGTAACAAGTGCTGAAATAATATTACTTTTAACCTTTGACATACTACTCCCCTATTCTGATAACTTCAATCGATTCCGCTGCTCTTGCAACAAGTCCCTCAACATCCAGCTTTTTCTCTTCTTCAAGTATTTCACTCATCGTAGGACGTGTTTTAGGATGCTTGGGTGTAAATACGGTACAACAATCCTCATACGGCTGAATAGACGTTTCAAACGTTCCTATCTTGCGCGAAACAGCTATAATCTCTTCTTTATCCATACCGATAACAGGACGAAGAACAATTGTATCTGCAACATCGTCCGTTATATTGAGTGCAGCCATAGTCTGCGATGCGACCTGACCGAGACTTTCTCCCGTAACAAGCGCCGAACTACCGCTTTTACGCGCCGCTACGTTTGCCATACGAACCATAAATCGACGCATTATAACAGTAAACAGATCCTCTCTGCACTTGTTTTTGATTTCCTCCTGAATTTCGGTAAAATGAACCATATGAAGCTTTATATCAGGACAGTAATCCGACATTATTTCTGCAAGTGAAATAACCTTTTCCTTCGCAAGCTCACCTGTATAAGGCGGACTGTAAAAATGAACGGCAGAGAGTTTAAGACCGCGTTTTGCCATCATATATCCCGCAACAGGACTGTCAATACCGCCCGATAAAAGAAGGCAGGCTTTACCGTTGCTTCCGTACGGCATACCGCCCGTGCCTGCTTCGGCATTACAGTGAATATAAGCGCCGTAATCCCTTATTTCAACGGTAACAGTCACTTCGGGATCATGCACGTCAACCTTAAGCCCCGGAATATTTTTCAAAAGATAGCCGCCCACCTCCTGACATATCTCAGGAGATTTTAACGCAAACTTTTTATCCGAGCGCTTTGCCGTAACTTTAAAGCTTTCGCAGTTTTCGAGCGCGTCTTTACAATACTCAACAGCCGTCTGTTTTATGAGCTCCATATCCTTTTCACACACAGCCGCTTTACATACTGTCGCAATACCGAATACACGCTTTACCTTTTCGTAAGCCGTGTCAATGTCATAGTCCTCATCCTTAGATATATATATCGTGGACTGTACAACGGATATATCAAGAGGTGCAAAATCTCTTAACGATATTTTAAGATTTTTTATAAGTGTTTTTTCAAAACTGATGCGGTTTAAGCCTTTTAAAACAAGTTCTCCGCACTTTGCAAGAATTATCTCTTTCATTTTATTATTCCTTATTTGTATAATTTTATAAGTTTGTCCGGAATGCCGGCGCAAACCGTAAAAAACTCATCTATTTGTTCTATTGTGTTATTTTTATCAAAGCTTACACGCACAGAACCGTCTGCCACACGTTTGTCTGCACCGAGCGCCAAAAGTGTTTTTCCCTTTTGCTTACTGTGCGACGAGCATGCAGAGCCTTGCGAAACGAAAATCCCGTAACCTTCAAGAAAATGCAGCACGTTTTCACCGAGATATCCGTCAAAAGTTATATTGATAATGTGATGTGCATGATCACCGAACAAATTAACTTTAATAAAATCAAACTCTTCTGCCCTTTTAATAAAGTGAGAATACAAATTTTCAAAATGCGCCTTTGAACAAGCCGAGAGTTCGTTTACAGCCTCAAAAAATCCTGCAGCAGCAGGTGTATTATATGTACCGGGTATCAACCCGCCCTCCTGCTCACCCCCGCGGACGATAGGAATTATACGGACGCCTTTTTTTACATATAATGCGCCGATACCCTTTGGCCCGTTGATTTTATGAGCAGATATTGTCAGCATATCAACCCCAAGCTTTTTCACGTTTATATCAAGTTTACCGAATGCCTGTACAGCATCAACGTGCAAAAGAGCAGGTGATTTTTTGGCAGTAATTATCTTTTTCAGTCTGTCAACAGGGAGAATAAGACCCGTTTCATTATTAACAAGCATACAGCTTACTGCAATTGTTTTTTCATCTATCTCATTTTCAAAATCGTCAGTAAGCGGATTACAGAAAACAACCTCAAATCCCTGTTCTCGAAGGCCTTCAGCACACTCGGCAATACTGGGATGTTCGATTGAAGAAATGACTATTTTATTGCCGCGCCTTTTTAATGCATTTGCGATACTGCTAAGAGCCAGATTATTACAATACGTCCCTCCGTAGCCTAAAAGAATCTCGGCAGGCGTACAGCAAAGCTTTGCAGCAATTACTTTTTTTGTGTTTTCAATAATTCTATGGGACTTTACTCCCTCAACGTGTAACGAAGATGCGTTTGCAAAATTCTCCGTAAGACAAGCCGTCATCGCCTTTACAACGCGCTCACTCGGTCTTGTGGTTGAACTGTTATCAAAATATATCATCTATTCCATCCTGAAATTATATTTTATATATTATATAATATATAAAACAATTATTCAAGATAGTATGTCACTCTATTTTTCAATCGTACCGATAATCGAGCGCGCTGTATACTCAGAAGCAAGCTTTGCTTCCTCAAGCGTGTTTACAGAGCTTCCCATTTCAATTAAAAAAGAATGTTGCGTAAAGTGCGTATTAAATCTGTCGCCTCTTAAGTTTACAGGTCTTGACAGAGCACCGTACATTGTGCCTGCGTTTCGTGACACATCAAGCGCAAACTTGAAATTCTCTCTCCAATTCGGATGCTCAAGCCCTTTTTCGTCAGTCCCGCACACAAACATGACCTGTGCAACACTTTTACCGTCTACGTTTGTTACAGGTCTGTACTCTACTCCCGATGAATCTACAATAGAATCTCTGTGTACGTCAAAAACAAGCTTTATTGACGGATATTTTGCCAGTACTTTTTTAACTCCTTCTGCCGAGCGGGAATACGAGCCGCTGAACTGCCCCTCATCAAAAGCATCGGTCAGGTGAATCGTCTTGTAGCCAAGTTCTTCAAACACCCTTTTCATTTCTTTCCCCGCATCAACAACCGTTCCGCCACCGCTATACCCCTCGGACGTGTGAGTATGGTATATAAGAATATACGGTGCATCTTCTTCGGGCGACGGCGGGGATTCATATTTATCATAAAGGAACCCCGTCACGTCAAAATCGGTGTTGTTTATTACTGAAGTTCCTTTGTAATTTGCATATTTCCCCGATAGCGCCGAAAGATTTACACTTACAGTCTGCGCTTTCGTTTCGACCTGCGATACGTTTTCCACAGGCGGAGTTTCCGACTCATTGTCAGTAATACACATTAAAAAATCATTTTCAAATCCTTTTGATTCTGTTTTATCGTTTATCAGATCATTCACGTCAAAGCTGACGTACAGCGAAACGATACCCGCTATATAATCGCCAAAGCAGTATAACAACGAAACCGCGGTAAAAACGCAAGCTGACGTTATCGCAACAAATCTGATATATTCCACAATTCTTTTACGCATAGCAAAATCACTTCCTCAATGAAATTACTATGCAAAAACCCGATTTTTTAATACAGAAATTTTAATATATCCTCAGTTGTAAGGTCATAATGAATTGCTTTATTTATTGAAAAAGCAATAAGCTTTGCACCAAGATCGGTAGCTGTTGCAATTTGCGAAGGAATTGTAATAAGCGAATCAAATTTTTCATCCGAATCACCGACAAGCAATGACGTATCAATAACAGTCGGAACACCAATCGAAACAACAGGGATTCCAAGCATACGCGAAGAGATTGCCTTTCGGTCATTTTCAACACCGCCTCCGGGATATAACGAGGTGTCCGATATCTGTACCGTTTTACACAGCCTGTCCAGCTTAACTGTAGCAAGCGAATCAACGACTATTATAAGTGACGGAGAAAGCGTTTTTCCGATACCCTCAATAATCTCGGCACTTTCAACACCTGTGTTTCCGAAAACATCTGTACATACTGCACTCACGTTTCCAAATACACCCTCACCTACAAACTCGGTGTTTTCAAGACCGCGTGTTACAATTATTCTGTCTATCGTTTTAGGCCCAATGCTGTCCGCTGTTATTTCTCTGTTTCCGATACCCACAATAAGTATCCGCTTATTTTTATACCTGTCCGTGTACTTCTTAAGAATATCGGCAACTACAGATACAACCGACTCAAAATCGTCTTCATCTATTTTATATATTTTTTCAAATTCAACTGTTACGTACCTCCCTTTTTCTTTGCCGAGCAGTTTTTGTTCCTCATCAGTTTTAATTTCAACCGTAGAAACAGCACAGTGTTTATGTTGCACTTTTTCTGACGCCGGGATATTTTTCACACCGTCTGTGGCTGCCATTTCCATGGTCTCAATCAAAAGATTATCTTTTTTTGTCATAAATTCTCCTAAAAATTTATTTTAGTACTTTTATTTTTGTCTGTAGTATGCTAAAATATGAATAAAATAAACGGAGGATCATATAATGGATAATGAATTCGGAAATGATATAATCACACTTACCGATGAACTCGGTAACGATTTACAGTTTGAACACTTCGGTTCAGTTGAAATGGACGGTACTGTTTACGTTGGTCTTATTGAGCTTTTTGACGATCCGCAAAAACAGCTCGAAAGCGACGGTACACTTTTCATTCTCAAAACCGTTGAGGATGACGGCGGTGAAGAAATACTTGTAACCATTGATGATGAGGACGAGTTAAGCCGTGTTTCAAAGGTGTTTGAAGAGACGTTTGAAGACCTTATTTTAGACTGATAATTTACAACCTGCGGTGTGCGTTGACCGTATATTTTAAACCTACATTACTTTTACGGGAATGATGCTCGGTGTTCTGTGTGCATGCCGTTCCGGCCTTGTGCCCGTTCGGAAGCCTGTGAGGAAACAACGGCTAATACCCACCTGTGTCTGACGCAGGGATTAAAGTTTGCGGTTGACGGCATTTGCGGGGATACATACCTATCTCGGTGAAAATACAAAACCGTATTTTCACCTTATTTTTTATTATGAACGATAATATTTTTTCCAGAACAGAATCGCTTGTCACACAAGCGCAATTTAACAGAATAAAAACATCCCACGTCGTGCTATGCGGTTGCGGCGGTGTAGGTTCTTACGCACTTGAAGCATTAGTTCGCGCAGGCATAGGAAAAATAACCGTTATTGATAACGACACAGTATCTGTCACAAATATAAACAGGCAAATAATAGCACTCGGCAGTACAGTCGGACAAGCAAAAACGTCCGTTGCAAAGCTTCGTGCAAAAGATATAAATCCTGACATTGTTTTTATTGATAAGCAGGTTTTCCTGACTCCCGAAAACATTGACGCGGTAATTCCTGATGATGCGGACTATATCATTGATGCAATTGACTTTGTGCCTGCAAAGGTTGCACTTGCTGTTTTTGCGCAAAATCACAATATACCTATGCTTTGCTGTCTTGGTACGGGCAACAGACTTGATGCGACAAAATTCCGTATTGCAGATATATATTCAACGTCGGGCTGTCCGCTTGCACGAAAAATGCGGTATGAACTAAAAAAAGCAGGTGTAACGGCACTTGAAGTTATCTATTCTGATGCAAAGACTGTCGCGCCAAACACCGAATTTAACGACGGAAAACGAACGGTAGGTTCAATTTCATTTGTACCATCCGTTGCAGGACTTTTATGTGCAGGACACGTAATTACAAAAATCATGGAGAAATAAGCTTATGAGAATGAGAAAAAAGAAAAATGCCGACATCCGCTTTGACCGTTGCTTAGATTATGCAATAGAGCCGGCTGTGGAATTTAAAGAGCAGTTTTATACGGTTTTCAACAAAGACAAGCCTTTACATATCGAAATAGGTTCAGGAAAAGGCGGATTTATAACGCAAAGCGCCCTGGCAAATCCCGAAAAACAGTTCATTTCTGTTGAAAGAGTAAAAGACTGTATACTCATGG
>JAZPZR010000169.1:0-12617 GCA_045544795.1 Eubacteriales bacterium | reverse complement strand
TACAGTGTAAGATGTGTTCGGGGGGATATTTTTAACAGTACCGATAACGCGGTTGCCGTTGAACTTGATTATTGTCTTACCGCCGCCGAGATACTTCTGGTTACCGTTGAACAGGTTGTTCATGGGTGCGCCTGTCGAGGTATTGATAATTCTGTCATGATAAATGATATTATCCTGAATGTTAAAGGTAACGGTATCGTTCTTTGTACCGTACGTTGTGTTTGCAAGCTCGTCAGCATCGGTACCTGTGTAGTTAGCCTTAAGCTGAGCGTTGTAGATTGCAAAGTAACCGTAATTCTGAGCACCTGCATTGTAAAGAAGTGAATCATGAAGATTCATTGTGAAGTTTGTGAACTTCTTTGCAGAAAGGTCTGCATCGTACTTGAAGGTGTTTCCTGAAAGGTCGTACATTACGCACTCGTTGATATCAAGAACACCTGCGGTACGTCTCATTGAAGAGTTCATATCCTGCCATACTGTTGTAAGGAAGGAGTGCTTGTTTACCTTTGTAAAGTAAGAATTGTTGACAGTGATCTTATCAAAGAATCTCTGACCGAGTACAAATCTTGTAGCATTCTCGTCAACACGGAGGTTGTTAACTACTGCTTCCTGCCAGAACCACGTTGTGTTCCATGCAGCAACAAGTCTAACGTCCTTTGAGGTATCACCAAGCTGGTCAACCTCAACGTTTTCGATGTAAAGTGTTGAATTTTTACCGTTTGTCTGGTCTGCCTTCTGAGCAACGCCGCCGTAGTAGTAGGTCTTGTTCTGGTCAGTCGTTGTGACCTGAACAAGGTTGGCATCTGTGTTACCGAGTGTAAGACCGTCTACGTAAAGATCCATTGTAGCATCAGGATTTGCTCTGAAAGCGTTATCCATATAATACTGCCACTGTGAATCAACGTCGCTATAGGTGTGTGTTGCTGTGATCTCTGTGTTGAGAAGGTTGCCCTCAGCATCAACGTAGGTTGAGAAGGTATTCTCAGCACACTCGTTTGTGGTGTCGAGCTTTCTTGTGCTAAGGTATACGCCCTTGATGATAGCCTCGTCACCGCGAGCCTCGTTTGCAAGCCAACCGTTGTTAGCCTGAAGCCATGCGATGTCGCGATCAGCCGCGTCAACCTCAGCATTGGGGCTGATACCTGCGTTGGGACCCCAGATCTTTGCGGGTGTGGGAACGTAGATCACACCCTCAGATGTGTAGTCACCTGCTGCGAAGATGAATACGGGCATGTAAGTGAAGTAGTTTTCAGCACTTACATTGCCTGCTGCGTATGCAACGTCGCGGGCATCTTTAAAGTTGTTGAACAACTTATGTGTTGCAGGATTAACTGTCTTTACTTCACCGCGGAAGGTAACAGTAAGGTCAGCTGCGCCTGCAAGGTCCTCGTCTGTCCATGCATTATTGATAATATATGCACTTTCAAACGCTGCGTTATAATCAACAGCTGCAGTTACCTCTTCTGCAAGTGCAGGAAGAGTAAATACCGATACCATAGATACCAGCATGAAAACTGTAATGACCATTGATAAAACGCGTCTTGTAGTTTTGCTCATAATATTTCTTTCCTTTCTTTATTATAGTTAAAGCATAGCAGAGCCAAATCCATATCGGAAAAAGCATGGTTTTTACGATATTTTTTTAACACCTGTCAAATAAACAAAAGTATGCCAAAAAATCACCGATGAAATCCCCTGATTTTTTCAACGATGTGTTTTTGACTCTGTTATGCTTTTAACCTACACACTCATTTTACTCCCTTAACTTGTATAAGTCAATACCGCTATTTGCACTTTGAATAGTATATCTAAAAACCGCAACCTGTTTTTGTACAACTTTACTAATTTAAAGTAACGAAACTAACTAATTGTTTTTACCGCGGTCTATATGCCGCTTTTTTCTTTATAAAAGCATTTACACCGTTGATTTTTGTGGTATAATATATAATGTAGAAAAATAATCCGAAGAAATGAAGCCTGCACACTCTGCACTAAGTTACCTCACTTGTAAAGCGGAGCTTTTTACGCCTCTCCTTGTCAGGAGAGGGGGACCGCTTGCGGTGGTAAGGTAGTCCGTTTTGCAAAAGTTTCCGTCTACACTGTCTACCCCTCAGTCACGTCGAGGTAAAGCGCCTATTGTTCCGTACCTCCTGACCGTCGGTACTTCACTATGGCACTTACCTCTCCTTTTTCCCCAAAAACGCTCCGCATTTTCGGGGACCCCTATAAGTTCGACAGCTCCCCTGTCAAGTGGAGCCTTTAAACCTATTCAAATTCAAACACGGCAGGATATATCATGAAATCATATAACAAATCAAACATACCTCTTGCAAGAACACTTCGCAAAAACATGACTCCATGGGAACGACATTTATGGTACGATTTTCTGCGGTCTTATCCTGTGAAATTCTACAGGCAACGCACAATCGGTAACTATATAGTAGATTTTTATTGCGCAAAGGCAAATTTAGTAATTGAGCTTGACGGGTCTCAGCATTATGACGAAACCGAAATGGCTAAAGATAATGACCGGACAAAATATCTTGAAAGCCTGGGCTTAAAGGTCATACGAATACCTAACAATGAAATAAACAATAATTTTTATGGGGTTTGTGAGTTTATTGATAATGAGGTGAATAAATCCCTCCACCGCTGACGCGGTCCCCCCTCCCTTTACAAGGGAGGCTTGGGTTGCGGCTTTTGTTGTCGCTTGTCTTAGTGAAAACAATCCCTCCACCGCTGACGCGGTCCCCCTCCCTTTTCAAGGGAGGCTATTACCCGAAAGGAACAAAACATGCCGGATAAATTTATATTACATTCACAATACAAGCCGACAGGCGATCAGCCGCAGGCTATAGACAAGATCGCGACCGCCTTCGAAAAGGGCGAAAAGGAGCAGACGCTGCTGGGCGTTACAGGTTCGGGCAAGACCTTTACCATGGCAAACGTCATTGAGCGGGTACAGAAGCCAACGCTGGTTCTTGCCCACAACAAGACGCTTGCCGCACAGCTTTGTACCGAGCTTCGCGAGTTTTTCCCCGAAAACGCGGTAGAATACTTTGTATCATACTACGATTACTATCAGCCCGAAGCGTATATTGCATCAAGTGACACATACATTGAAAAGGACAGTTCAATAAACGACGAGATAGACAAGCTCCGCCACAGCGCGACCTTTTCCATTCTCGAACGTCCCGACACTATAATTGTATCGTCGGTCTCCTGCATATATTCCCTCGGTGACCCGTCCGAGTACAAAAGTCTTGTCATATCCTTACGTCCCGGCATGAAAAAGGACCGCGACGCCGTTATTGACGAGCTTGTATCAATACAGTACGAAAGAAACGACATTGATTTTACAAGAAACAAATTCCGTGTGCGCGGGGACGTACTTGAGATATATCCCGCCGCCTCTGACGGCAACGTGATACGCGTTGAGTTTTTTGACGACGAAATAGACAGGATTAGCGAGATAAATCACCTGACGGGCGAGCTTATCGCGGTGCTCAGGCACGTGACTATCTACCCTGCCTCCCACTACGTCACCTCGAAAGAGCATATTGACCGCGCGGTTGCCGAGATAAAGGCGGAGCTTGTGGACAGAGTGAAGTATTTCAACGACAACAACCTGCTTATCGAGGCGCAGCGCATTGAACAGCGCACCCTTTACGACATTGAAATGCTTGAGGAGCTCGGTTTTTGTTCGGGTATTGAAAACTACTCCCGTATTTTATCGGGAAGGGCGCCGGGGTCTACACCCTTTACGCTTTTTGACTTTTTCCCCGATGATTTTTTACTTATCATTGACGAATCGCACGTGACGGTACCGCAGGTGCGCGGTATGTACGGCGGTGACAGGTCACGAAAGGAAAGTCTTGTGCGTTACGGCTTCAGACTGCCGTCGGCATTTGACAACAGACCGCTTAATTTTGACGAGTTTTTAACAAAGCTGGACCGCGTACTGTACGTGAGCGCCACACCCGCCCCCTTTGAGCTTGAGCGCTCGACGGGTGTTGCGGAACAGGTGATAAGGCCGACGGGACTTCTCGACCCGAAGGTGACGGTCAAGCCTGTCGACGGGCAGATAGACGATCTGCTGTCGGAGATACGCACACGCGCCGACAAGGACGAGCGCGTGCTTGTGACAACGCTTACAAAGCGCATGGCAGAGGACCTCACCGCATATCTTGAGGGAATGGGAATACGGGTGCGGTACATGCACAGCGACGTTGAGACGATAGAGCGAATGGAGCTTATCCGCGACCTGCGTCAAGGCGAGTACGACGTGCTTGTGGGCATCAACCTGCTCCGCGAGGGTCTTGACATTCCCGAAGTGTCGCTCGTTGCAATTCTCGATGCGGACAAAGAGGGATTTTTACGTTCCGAAACGTCACTTGTGCAGACGATAGGACGCGCCGCCCGACATGAGCACGGCGAGGTCATAATGTACGCTGACACGGTTACAAACTCGATGGAGCGCGCCATCACCGAAACGGAAAGGCGCCGCACCATTCAGGACGCGTACAACAAGGAGCACGGCATAACACCGCGCTCTGTCAAAAAGGATATACGTTCTGTTATCGAGATATCCAAGACGGTGGATGCGGACAGCGGCAGGAAAATATCCAAAAAGGACAAGGAGCGCATGATCGCGGAGTATACAAAGCAGATGAAAGAGGCGGCGCGCCTGCTCGAATTTGAGTATGCGGCGCTCATGCGTGACAAAATAGCAAAACTACAAAACGAGAAATGAGATAAAAATGAGATACATTAAAGTAAAAGGTGCAAGAGAGAACAATCTCAAAAATATAGATCTAAAGATACCGCGCGACAAGATGGTGGTATTCACGGGACTTTCGGGCAGCGGTAAGTCAAGCCTTGCGTTTGACACGCTGTATGCGGAAGGTCAGCGCAGATACGTGGAAAGTCTGTCATCCTACGCAAGAATGTTCCTCGGTCAGATGGAAAAGCCTGACGTTGACGAGATAGAGGGGCTTTCGCCCGCCATCTCAATAGACCAGAAGACGACATCCAAAAACCCGCGCTCGACGGTGGGTACTGTCACGGAGATATACGACTATCTGCGACTACTTTTTGCAAGAATAGGAAAGCCGCACTGTCCTGTCTGCAACAGAGAGATATCACAGCAGACGGTAGACCAGATAGTCGACAGAATACTCACGCTTGAAGAGGGTACCAAGATAATGGTGATGGCGCCTGTCGTCCGCAACCGCAAGGGTGAGTATCAGAAGTTGTTTGAGGACGCGTCCAAAAGCGGTTTTGTGCGCGTGCGGGTGGACGGTATCATGTACGACCTGATGGAAAAGATACCGCTTGAAAAGAACAAAAAGCACAACATTGAAATAGTTGTCGACAGGCTTGCCATACGCGACGGTGTACGGCGCAGGCTGTCCGAGTCGGTAGAGACGGCGCTTCAGCACGCAAAGGGGCTTTGCACGGTGCAGGTCATTGACGGGGAGGAGATGCTGTTTTCACAGAATTACAGCTGTCCCGACCACGATTTTTCCATCGAGGAATTAAACCCGCGCATGTTTTCCTTCAACGCGCCCTTCGGCGCATGCCCCGTATGCGACGGTCTGGGCTATCAGCTGACACTTGATATGGACCTTGTCATCCCCGACAAAAGCCTCTCGATAAACGGGGGCGGTATAAAAGCGTCGGGTTGGGCATCCCCTTTCGGCGATGCCATGTCGAAAATGTACTACAATGCCATATCGCGCGAGTACGGCATCGACCTTGACCTGCCGATAAAGGATATGCCGAAGGAGCATCTTGACATCGTGCTTTACGGCAACGGCGGTAAAAAGATAAAAATGACAAGAAAGTCGGGCACGTTCGGAAACGTTGAGTTTGACGCGGCATACGAGGGTGTTATCCCCAATCTTGAACGCAGATTCAAAGAGACGTCGAGTGATTACATGCGACGCGAGATAGAAAGTCTCATGCGTGAGAGCCACTGTCACGAATGTCACGGCAGAAGGCTCAACAAGAGCGTGCTTGCGGTCACGGTCGGCGGCAAAAACATAAGCGAGCTTACCGATCTGTCAGTTGTACGCGCAATAGAGTTTTTTGACCGTCTGGAGATGTCTGACAAAGATAAAATGATATCCGAGCGCGTAATAAAAGAGATAAACGCAAGGCTTTCGTTTTTGAAAAACGTGGGACTTGACTACCTCACCCTTTCAAGAAGCGCGGGCACGCTTTCGGGCGGTGAAAGTCAGCGTATAAGGCTTGCGACGCAGATAGGTTCGGGTCTTACGGGTGTCGTATACATTCTTGACGAGCCGTCGATAGGTCTGCATCAGCGTGACAACGACATGCTTATTGCAACGCTTAAGCATCTGCGCGATCTCGGCAACACGCTTATCGTAGTCGAGCATGACGAGGACACCATGCGCGCCGCCGACCATATCGTAGACATTGGTCCGGGCGCGGGTATTCACGGCGGTGAGATAGTGGCGCAGGGCGATATAAATGACATTATCGCAAACGAAAATTCCATTACGGGACAGTATCTTTCGGGCGCAAAAAAGATAGAGGTGCCGGTAACACGAAGAAAGGGCAACGGCAATTTTCTCACGGTACGCGGCGCGCGTGAAAATAACTTAAAGGGCATTGACGTTTGCTTCCCGCTCGGCACGTTTACCTGCGTTACGGGTGTGTCGGGCAGCGGCAAGTCAAGTCTTGTAAATTCAATACTGTATCAGACGCTTGCGCGGGACTTAAACCGCGCAAAGACTGTACCCGGTGCATCGGACGGCATTGAGGGGATCGGGCTGCTTGACAAGGTCATCGACATCGACCAGTCGCCTATAGGCAGAACACCGCGTTCAAATCCCGCGACCTACACCTCGGTATTCGGTGACATACGCGACCTGTTTGCATCCACCAACCACGCAAAAGCGCGCGGTTTCGGTCCGGGCAGATTTTCCTTTAACGTGCGCGGAGGACGGTGCGAGGCGTGTCAGGGTGACGGTATCGTAAAGATCGAAATGCACTTTTTACCCGATATCTACATTCCCTGCGACGTGTGCAAGGGCAAGCGGTACAACCGCGAAACGCTTGAGGTCAAATACAAAGACAAGTCTATATCCGACGTGCTTGAAATGACGGTCGAAGAGGGCATGCAGTTTTTTGAAAACCATCCGAAGATATACAGAAAGCTCAAGACACTGTATGACGTCGGTCTTTCCTACGTAAAGATAGGTCAGTCGTCCACCACCCTCTCAGGCGGTGAGGCACAGCGCGTAAAACTTGCGACAGAGCTTTCAAAGCGCCCGACAGGCAGGACGGTATATATTCTTGACGAGCCGACTACAGGTCTTCACACAGCAGACGTACACAAGCTTATCGACGTACTGCAAAAGCTTGCGGACGGCGGTAACACGGTAATCGTAATCGAGCACAACCTTGACGTGATAAAGGTTGCCGACCACGTGATAGACCTCGGTCCCGAGGGCGGAGAAAACGGCGGCACGGTCATTGCAACGGGCACGCCCGAAGAGGTGGCAGAGATTAAAGGCTCGTACACGGGCAAGTATCTTAAGAAGGTATTGAAATGAAAATAACAGAACAGTTTATAGAGGGCAAGCGCGGTATTGCAAAGCATTGCGAGGACGGAATCTTTATCAGCGAAAATTTCGTTGCGGTGATCGACGGCGTAAGCTCAAAGGGAAAGACGGTATGGGGTGACGGGCTCACCTCAGGCGCACACGCAAAAAACGTTATAATTGCGGAGCTTGAAAAAGTGCCCGCCGATATTGAAAAAAACGCGCTTTTTGAAAGGCTTGGAAAAGCGCTTTCGGACGAGTATGCAAAAAGCGGGCTTGCGCCTGATAAAAACGAGTATCTTCGCGCATGCATCATGGTATACTCCCGCCGATATAATGAGGTGTGGGGGCTTGGTGACTGTCAGTGTCTTATAAACGGCAGGCTCTTTTCGAGCCCTATGCTCGTTGACGATCTGCTGTCCGATCTGCGCGCGTTCGTGATAGAGAGCGCACGCATCACCGACGGTCTTGATGAAAACAGTCTTTACACAAACGATATCGGACGCGAGGCGGTATTTCCGTTTATACAAAAGCAATATGCGTTTGAAAACAGAGCAGACTCACCCTTCGGCTTCGGCGTGCTCAACGGCTTTGACGACGTGACGCCGTTTATAAAAGCATATAAAGTAGAGGCAGGCGATACCGTCGTACTGTCATCAGACGGCTACGCAACGCTGTTGCCGACGCTTGAACAGTCGGAAAAGCTGCTTGCCGAAATGCTTGAAAGCGATCCGCTCCGCTACAAGCAAAACCGCGGTACAAAGGGAATCGTCAAGGGCAATCTCTCCTTTGACGACAGATGCTATATCAGATTTGAGGTGTAGACAATGTGTATTAAAGAAATAGTTTCAAAGGTAGACCACACTCTTCTTGCCCCCGACGCAACGTGGGAGGATATAAAAGGGATATGCGACGACGGACTGAGGTTTGGGACGGCATCGGTATGCATTCCCGCAGCCTTTGTTGCAAGAGCAAGCGAATATCTTGGAAAAAGGGTTGCGGTATGCACCGTCATCGGCTTTCCCTGCGGTTATTCCACCACCACCGCGAAAGTGGCAGAAACAGAGGATGCCGCCCTTGCGGGCGCGGACGAAATAGACATGGTAATAAACATCGGCATGCTTAAGGAGAAAAACTACGACGGTGTAAAAGCGGAGATCATGGCGGTCAAAAACGCATGCGGGGACAAAATACTTAAAGTGATAATTGAAACCTGCCTTTTGACAGATGAAGAAAAGATAAAGATGTGTGAGATAGTGTCAGAAAGCGGCGCAGACTTTATCAAGACCTCGACAGGCTTTTCAAAAGGCGGCGCGACCTTCGCGGATATCGCGCTTTTCAAAAAGCACGTTGCGCCGCACGTTAAAATAAAGGCGGCGGGCGGTATCTCATCAATAGAGGACGCGAAGAAATTTATAGAGCTTGGCGCCGACCGTCTGGGCACAAGCAGAATAGTTAAAATTTTAAAGGAGGACAACAATGCATCCGACAGCACATATTAATGCAACACCCGAAGATTTTGCAAAAACGGTAATTATGCCGGGCGACCCGCTTCGTTCAAAGTTTATTGCGGAAAACTTTTTGGAAAACGCAAGGCTTGTAAACAACGTCCGCGGTATACAGGGGTATACGGGCAGGTATAAAGGCGTACCCGTTACCGTCATGGCTTCGGGCATGGGCATGCCGTCGATAGGCATTTACAGCTACGAGCTTTATAACTTTTTCGGCGTAGAAAACATAATCCGCGTCGGCTCATGCGGTGCCATGAATGAAAATTTAAAGGTTCGCGACATCGTGATCGGTCAGGGAGCGTGCACCAACTCAAATTACGCATCGCAGTATAATCTGAACGGAAGCTTTGCGCCGATTGCCGACTTTACGCTGCTTTCCCACGCGGTCAGTGAATGTGAAAATCTCGGCGCGCGCTTTTGTGTCGGTAATCTTTTATCGTCAGACACCTTTTACAGCGCCGATACAGACGCTACTGCAAAGTGGATATCAATGGGCGTGCTTGCAGTCGAAATGGAAGCGGCGGCGCTTTACATGAACGCAGCACATGCAAAAAAACGCGCGCTTGCGATATGCACCGTATCCGACCACATAATAACGGGAGAGGAGACCACCGCCGAGGAAAGACAGAATTCCTTCACGCAGATGATGGAGGTCGCGCTTAACGTCGCGGTAAAAATGGCATGAGCAGGGTGTTTTTAACGGTGCTTGACAGCTTTGGCATAGGCGCGGCGCCCGATGCGCATGAGTTTGGGGACACGGGCGCGAACACGCTGGGAAGTATAAGAAACTGCAAAAGCTTTAAGGCAGATAATCTTAAAAGGCTCGGTCTTTTCAATATTGACGGTGTCGGCGGCGGGTGTGAAGACCCCATCGCACAGTACGGCAAAATGCAGGAGCTTTCGCGCGGTAAGGACACGACGACAGGGCACTGGGAAATAGCGGGCATCATCTCGGACAGTCCCATGCCCACCTATCCTGACGGCTTTGACAAATCGGTAATTGACGAGTTTTGCCGTCTTACAGGCAGGGGTGTGCTTTGCAACAAGCCGTATTCGGGCACCGACGTCATACGCGACTACGGTGACGAGCATCTGAGGACGGGGGCGCTTATAGTTTACACCTCGGTCGACAGTGTTTTTCAGATAGCGGCGCATACCGATACCGTCCCGCTTGAGCAGCTTTACGAATACTGCCGTATCGCAAGAAAAATAACTGACGTGGGCAGGGTAATCGCCCGCCCCTTTACAACAGAAAACGGCGTTTTTAAAAGAACGGCGGACAGGCGCGATTTTTCGCTTGAACCAAAGGGGGAAACCATGCTTGACAGGCTGAGTGCGCGCGGTGTTCACGTTGTTACGGTCGGCAAGATATACGATATTTTTGCATCGCGCGGAATAAGTGAGTATTACCTCACCCACTCCAACCGCGAGGGTATGGACAAAATGCTTGAGCTTGTGAAAAAGGATTTTTCGGGGCTTTGCTTTACAAACCTCGTTGATTTTGACACGGCGTTCGGACACAGAAACGACTGTGAGGGGTATGCGGGTGCAATTGCCGAATTTGACGGTTTTTTGGGTGCGTTTATTGACTGCATGAAGTCTGACGACACACTTATCATCACCGCCGACCACGGCTGTGACCCCGGTGACGTGTCTACAGACCACACCCGCGAGTACGTACCGATTCTGATATACAAAAAGGGTATTGTTCCCAAAAACCTCGGTACGCTTGTCGGCTTTAACAATATTTCAAAAACAGTTGAGGAAATACTATGACGGATCTAAAGCTTATAAGCATGGCGGCAGAGGCACAGCAAAACAGCTACAGCCCCTACTCGAATTTTAAGGTGGGCGCGGCGCTTCTTTTGGACGATGACAGCGTGTATACGGGCGTCAATATTGAAAACGGCGCATATTCCGCAACCGTCTGCGCGGAGAGGACTGCGTTTTTCAAGGCGGTGAGCGAGGGCAAGCGCAATTTTAAAAAGATCGCCATCATCGGCGGTGATATAACCTCGCCCTGCTACCCCTGCGGTGTGTGCAGGCAGGTGATGAGCGAGTTTTGCGGTGAGGATTTTGAGATACTTACCTTAAAGGACGGCGAGATATTAAAGACCACGCTCGGTGAATTATTACCGCACGCATTTAAACTGTAGGTGACAGCATGAGAATGTACGATATTATAAAGCAAAAGCGCGACGGAGCAAAGCTTTCAAAAGAGCAGATCGATTTTATGACAGAGGGGTACGTAAAAGGCGATATTCCCGACTATCAGATGTCTGCTTTTTGCATGGCGGTATTCTTTCGCGGTATGGATATGGAAGAAACGGTGTGGCTTACCGACGCTATGATGCGTTCGGGTGATATTGTCGACCTTTCGCGCTTCGGCGCTCTCACCGTCGACAAACACTCGACGGGCGGTGTGGGTGACAAGACCTCGCTTATTGTGCTTCCCGTTGTCTGCTCATGCGGATGTATTGCCGCAAAAATGAGCGGCAGAGGTCTTGGTCACACGGGCGGCACGGTAGATAAGCTTGAGTCGTTTGAAGGTTACAATACCGAGCTTTCGCCCGATGAATTTGCAAAGCAGGTGGAAAGCATCGGCATCGCGCTTGTGGGTCAAAGCGGGAACTTAACTCCTGCCGACAAAATGCTGTACGCGCTTCGTGACGTGACGGCAACGGTCGACAGTATTCCGCTTATTGCCTCGTCCATTATGAGCAAAAAGCTTGCGGCGGGCGCAAAAAACATTGTGCTTGACGTAAAATGCGGCAGCGGTGCATTTATGAAAACGGCAGAGGACGCAAAGCGTCTTGCAGATACCATGGTAAAGATCGGTGAAGGGCTCGGAAGACGCGTGCGCGCGGTCGTTACCGATATGGATACGCCTCTTGGATACGCTGTCGGCAACGCGCTTGAGGTAAAAGAGGCGGTCGAGGTTTTAAAGGGCGCGGGTCCTGACGATTTAAAGACGGTCTCACTCACCCTCTGCGCAAATATAATATCGCTTGCAAAGGGTGTTGATTATGAAAGCGCCTACAAGATGGCGGAGCATGCGATAGAGTCGGGAAAAGCGTACGCTAAAATGCGCGAGTGGATATCGGCGCAGGGAGGAGACCCCGATATATCGCTTTTAAAGACTGCGCCCAACGTGTACGAGGTAAAAAGTGACAGAGACGGATATATCGCAAGGACGGATGCGGAGAAGATAGGCGCCGTTGCGTGCAGTCTCGGTGCGGGCAGAAACACAAAAGAGGACGTTATCGACCACTCGGCAGGCATTGTACTTGCTAAAAAAACGGGTGATAAAGTGAATAAGGGCGATATTATCGCATATCTTCACACATCAAAAAAAGCAGACCTTTCAAAAGACCTGCTTGATGCTTTTACTTTTTGTGATGAAAAACCCGCAAAAAACCCGCTTATATACTAAACTTAAAAGTGAGTATCGCAAAACGCAATACTCACTTTTTATTTACCGTTCAAATTGTAGTTTATCGGTGAGATACGCACAATCTTTGTAGGGGTCGGCGCC
>JAZPZR010000168.1:0-3125 GCA_045544795.1 Eubacteriales bacterium | reverse complement strand
GTAGTTTTACGGGATGTTTTATAATTATTTCGTAGGGGACGATGCCCACATCGTCCCGATATGGTGTGCACGATTTTTCGGCGGGTCGTCGAGGCGCCGACCCCTACAGGTGTACGTTCAAATTGTGGTTTATCGGGGAGGGTCCCTTGTAAAGGGAGCTGTCAAGCGTATGCGAGACTGAGGGATTTGGAGATGCGAAAACATAATTGTTTCTTACAATCCCTCCGATTTTGCCTACGGCAAAACCACCTCCCTTTACAAGGGAGGCAGGGGTGAGTACATCACACAAACACACCGATAAATTCCAATTTAACCAATAAAATAATGCTGACCCTGCACGTTTTAGTGCGGGGTCAGTCTATTTTAAATATTTCATCATAGGTCGTATAAAGGATATTTTTTATGAGTATTATCTCATCGGGATAGAGGTGGCGCTGTCCGACCTCGATTTTTGCAACGGCACTGCGCGTTACGTCACAGCCCATCAGTTGAAGCTTGGCAGAAAGCATTTCCTGTGTAAGCCCTGCTTTTTCACGCAGTTCTCTTATATTGTTACCGACAC
This sequence comes from Eubacteriales bacterium, assembly GCA_045544795.1. Taxonomy (GTDB): domain Bacteria; phylum Bacillota; class Clostridia; order Oscillospirales; family QAKW01; genus RGIG9041. The sequence goes on along the minus strand of JAZPZR010000168.1, from coordinate 2,563 downwards.
GCTTTTCAATTTTCGCGTTCATAAAGTTCCCCTTTGTTCTTATTTAAGTGCAAAAACCCTTGACTTAATTATAAAGTTGTGATAAAGTATATTTGCACCTATATAGGTGCAAATATACAAAAAACAAGGAGAAAATTTATGAAAAAAAGAATATTATGCTTTTTGTTGGTTTTGGTAATGGCTATAGGTTTTATACCGACCGTTGCTTTTGCCGAATCCAACGTTATGGAGATCACCGACGGTGATACCTATAACGTAACGTGGAGCGAAAATGAAAGTGAAAAATTTATTTACCTGACCGTAAGTGAAACAGGCTACTATGACGTTGAGGTAAAGGACAACATTGCAATTGCAGAGCTTTGGTTTGACGTTGAGGACGTTGATCTTGATGAAAACTTCGATGTCAATCTTGACTGTACAAGTGAGATCAGTTTTTATGACCTTAAGGAGAAGCATGAGTTTAAAAACGTTCGCTTTAACAAGGATCATCTGTATCAGATTCAGATGACATATGACGTTTATGATCCTGAAATTGACGATTACATTACGTTTGATGCAGATATTGACATCACCGTAACCAAGAGCGATTATACTCCTATAGAAGTGACACTTGAAGCAAACGCTGATTTTGTCACAGACCGTAACGCATACAATTGGTTTACTTTTAAAACCGATGCTGCAGGTGACTATCAGCTTAAAGTAAATCAGTATACCGATTCTTCGTTATACATCTTTGAAAAGGCTACGGGAAAATATGTTGCATACTTAGATTGCAGTTACACCGACGTTGGCTTAACTAAGCTTAAGGCAAATACGGAATATATTATCTGCATTAAGACGTATGACGAGACTGTCAAGCTTGTAAGACTTAAGATAAGCAAAAATCCTGTTGATATCGCGGCAATAGAGGTTGTACAGAATGACGTTACTATTCTTGCGGATAACGGATACTTTTATGAAGACGGCACTTCATGTTTCGAATATGGAGATGTAGAAAGCTTTAAATATAAGCTCATTTATTCGGACGGCACAGACGAGGCGCTTTACTTCTATGAACTTTATCAAAAGGGTATTGGTATTAATGACGTAAGATACGAAGGCGAAGTGTATACACATGATTATGAAAGCTTTTTCGAAATCGGTACTCAGCCTGTGGTAATCGAAACCGAGTCACTCGGAGAATTTGAATCGTCATTATATATTACTTCTTATTCTGAATTTGTTTCCGACTTGAGAATTACAAGAGATTATAGTGATATGACAATATCCTATGAGGACGAGGAAACGAAGACTTATTTCTGGCGACTGATTCCCGATGATACAAACGCTTATGAGTTTTACTCGTCAGATTGGGACGAAATATATTCTGAATTTACCATTTTTGATGCTGACAATAAGATCGTCGACAGCAGTGATGACGGTTGGTGTCTGAAGGCAGGACAGGAATATTGCTTGCGTGTTACGTATTGGTATGAAGAGGATTGCTACGGTGACGTGGTGTTCCATCTTGAGCCCTACCGTGGGCATGAACATACGTATAGCGACTACATCTACAATAATGATGCAACTACAGAGGCGGACGGAACAAAAACACGTACATGTACTGTATGTGAGCATAAGGAGACTGTGACGGCAGAGGGAACAAAGCTTCCCGTACCCGCGCCTACACCCACGCCCACTCCCACACCCACACCTACTCCCGACCCCGCGCCTGCTCCCGAACAAAAGCCTGTTGAGATCGTTGATACTACAAAGGTGTTTACTGACGTAAAGGCGAATAAATGGTACACAAACGCGATAAATTACGCATACAGCAATAACTTTATCGCAGGTGTGAGCAAGACCGAGTTTGGTCGCGACGTGCCTGTAACACGCGGTATGTTTATCACGATCCTTGCAAGAATCGCAGGTGTTGACACTTCGAAAAATGCAAACAAGGTAGAAACCAAGTTTACAGACGTAAAATCGGGCAAATACTACACTGCCGCTATAAAGTGGGCGAGTGATAACAATATCGTAAGCGGTCTTTCGGACACAGAGTTTGGTCCTGAGACTGCGATTGAGCGCCAACAGCTTTGCACAATGATCGTAAACTTTGCAAAGTTCATGAAGGTAGACCTTACCGCATCGCAGGCAGAAATTACTTTTGCAGACGGCACAAATATCCGTAAATACGCAAAAACTGCAGTATCGACCTGTCAGAAGGCGGGAATCGTAAGCGGTTATGCAGCAGGAAGCGGAATGGAATTCAGACCCCTGAATACCGCAACACGCGCAGAAGCCGCACAGATACTCTATAAATTCCATAAGGATTTTATGGCAAAATAAAATATAAACGGTAGAGGATTTTCCTCTACCGTTTTTGCGTCAAATTGCGGTTTGTCGGAGAAACTAACCCTAGGCTCCCTTGCCTAAAGGGAGCTGTCGAGCGTATGCGAGACTGAGGGATTTGGAGATGCAAAAAATCTTGTATTCTCTTAACATTTTACGTAAAAACTAAATCCCTCCACCGTCTTCGACGGTCCCCCTCCCTTTAGGCAAGGGAGGCTTTTCATCCCGATAA
>JAZPZR010000167.1:0-5681 GCA_045544795.1 Eubacteriales bacterium | reverse complement strand
GACAGTTCCCGGCACTGCGCCGAACATATTTTTTGCCGCACCGCTCATTGACATCATTCCGTGAGTTTTGAGCTTGCAGAAATTTATTATTTCATCGCAGTTATCAAGCCAGCCTGTATAGCTGAAGGTTTTACAGACGCGCGCATTTTCATACTCAGCATGCTTTACAGAAAAATCGTGATTGAGTTTACCGCCCGCCTCCACGACCGCTTTCATGCCTGTTGCAGAGTAAACGCGGTCAAGATAAATACCGTTATATATCCCGCCGGGGCTATCACCTACAACGACCTCCGCACCGCGTTCTTTAAGCATATGTGTAAGTGCAACAAGAAGCGATGGGTGTGTGGTCGCCGCGGCATCGGGCTTTAAAAAGGTAACGAGGTTTGCTTTGATACCGATCTTCATACCCGACTTTACCCACGAAAGATCAACGGTATTTTCAAGCGCAGACCTGACCTCTTTCATATCGTAGGATTCACATTTTGATATTTTTACTGTCATACTCTTTTTCCTTTGACATTGTATTTTATGAATGGTATAATTGCCATTGAGGTGAAAACAATGGAAATCATGAAAAAATTCGCGGCAAAAGCCAATAATCTAAAGGGCAGTCCCGCTGTAACGCTTGCGTTTTTCGGTGACAGTGTAACACAGGGCTGTTTTGAATGTTACATTAAAGCGGACGGTAATATCGAGACCGTTTTCGATCAGGAAAACGGCTATCACGCTCATCTTAAAAGAATTATAGCAGACATTTACACAAACGTCCCGATAAACATTATAAACGCGGGAATAAGCGGCGGAAAAGCAATTCAGGCGGTAGAAAGGCTTGAACGCGACGTACTCCGCTACTCACCCGATCTATGTGTGGTATGCTTTGGTCTTAACGACAGTACAAAGGGTGATGAAATGCTGCCAACATATCTTGAATCACTTGACACTATTTTTAAAAAGCTTAAGGATGCGGGCGTTGAGGTAATATTTATGACACCCAACATGATGTGTACCGACGTCAGTCCGTTTCTTAAGGATAAGCTGCTTATAGAAACGGCAGTTAAATGTTCGGGCGTACAGAACGGCGGTATGCTTGAAAAGTTTTTGGAAGGCGCAAAAACAGTCGCAGAGCAAAACGGCGTACGCGTGTGCGATTGCTACGCAAAATGGAAGGCGCTCTACGAAAACGGCGCTGATATTACAGAGCTTCTTGCCAACAAAATAAATCACCCGACAAGAAGCATGAACAAACTTTTTGCTACTTCCCTTTTTGAAACTATGTTATCATAAAAAATATGCACGGTCAATAACCGTGCATGTTTTTATATTACTTTGAAGCCTGCGTTTTCAATTGTTGACTTTATTACACCGTCGTCAAGGTCCATAGCAAGATCTATGACAGCCGTACCCTTTTCGTGCGACACCTCCGCCGACACGACCTCAGGCAAAGCCTCAAGCGCATTTTTCACGCTCATTTCACAGTGCTTACACATCATACCTTCAATTCTGACCGTTTTGTTCATTTTTTTCTTTCCTTTCTTATAAAGATTAAGACGCAATGCGTTTGTAATTACACAAAAGCTTGATATACTCATGGCAAAGGCACCGAACATCGGTTTTATCTGCCAGCCGAAAACACCTGCCGCAAGCGGAATACCGATACAGTTATACAAAAATGCCCAGAACAGATTTTGTCTGATATTTTTAAGCGTTGCACGCGAAAGAGTTATAGCGTCAACGGCATCTGTAAGCCTGCTTTTTGTAATAACGATATCGGCAGATTCAATTGCAATATCGGTACCTGCACCGATCGCAATACCGACGTCAGCACCCGTAAGCGCGGGCGCATCATTTATTCCGTCACCTACCATTGCGCAGATACCCTGTTGTTTAAGAGTCTCTATCTGCTGATACTTTTCATCGGGCTTTACGTTTGCAACCACATCGTCAATGCCCACCTGCTTTGCTATTGCGTTTGCGGTAAGCTCGTTATCACCTGTCAGCATAACGACACGTATACCTGCTTTTTTAAACTGTTTTATTGCAAGCGCGCTATCCTTTTTGACAGTATCTGCCACGGCAATGATACCTGCAAGCGTGTTTTCAACAACAAAAAGCATGGGAGTTTTTCCCTCTATTGCAAGACTGTCAAGCTTTTTATTGACATCATCTGTAATCTCTGCAAACTGACTGATATATTCAGGGTTACCGCCCATAACGGCTTTACCGTTTATAACACCCGACACACCGCTGCCCGCATGAGTCGTAAAGTTCTCGACGTCGGAAAGGACGACGTTTCGCGACCCTGCAAACTCGGTAACCGCCTTTGCAAGCGGATGCTCGCTGTATTTTTCAAGTGATGCGGCAATTGTTAAAAGGTCGGGAGAATAGGGTACAAGGTCAGTAACACGCGGCTTACCCTCTGTAACCGTACCTGTTTTATCAAGCGCAACCGTTTTTACCCTGCCGGCATGTTCAAGTGCGCGTGCGGATTTATATAAAATTCCCCGCTTTGCACCGACGCCGCTTCCTACCATTATCGCAACGGGAGTGGCAAGGCCAAGTGCACAGGGGCAGGAAATAACAAGCACCGATATTGCGCGCTCAAGCGCAAAGCCGATATCGGCATCCGCCGCAAGCCAACCTAAACATGTTATGAGCGCTATCGCGATAACTGACGGTACAAATACTGCAGACACCTTATCAGCAATTCGTGCAATAGGCGCCTTGGTTGCCGATGCATCGGTAACCGTTTTTATTATCTTGGAAAGGGTCGTATCCTCCCCCACCTTCTCGGCACGGCAAAGCGCGTAGCCCGAAAGGTTGACGGTAGCACCGTACACGCGGTCATCCGCCTTTTTATCAACGGGTATACTCTCACCCGTAAGCGCAGACTCGTTTACCGATATATCACCTTTTATAACAACGCCGTCCGTTGCAATTCTGTCACCCGCGCGGACTACGAATATATCGCCTACCTTTACCTCGGTTATATCAACTGTCACCTCACGGTCATCACGTATAAGCGTTGCGGTAGTAGGCGCAAGCTTTATAAGTGATTTCAGCGCATTTGTAGTTCTGCCCTTTGATACGGATTCAAGCATTTTACCGACGGTAATGAGCGTAAGTATCATCGCAGCAGACTCAAAATAAAGTTCATGCAGGGCATGATGATCACCGCTTGCAATATCGACAAGCATGATCACGCTGTATATAAACGCGGCACCGGAGCCCATTGCCACAAGCGTATCCATATTGGGACTTAAATGGAGAGCAGACTTTATGCCGCTTATAAAGAATTTGCGGTTGATCACCATTACAATTACAGTAAGCACAAGCTCAAATACGGCAATTACAAGCGGTGAGACTTTAAAAAAGGGAAAGCCCCACATAACGTGTCCCATTGATATATACATAAGCAAAAGCAAAAATACCACAGAGCTTACAAGGCGTTTTACAAGCTTTTTAGTTTCGCTTTCTTCTTTTACAGCACTATCATCTGCAATGCCGTAGCCTGCATTTTTCACCGACGCGGCAATATCTTTATCCGAAACGTCACCCTCTACACTGAGCGTAGCGGTAAGCAGATTTACATTACAAGATTCGACACCGTCAACTGACGACACCGCTTTTTCAACACGGGCGGAGCATGCGGCACAGCTCATACCCGTAACCTTATACTGTTTCATACGTCTTCCTCCTTATTTTTCTCTACTATTTAATTATATTATTTTCAGTTAGCAATGTCAAACTCATTTTTTTCAAAACAGATAAAAAGGCAATTCTACTTATAGTCGAGTTCTTGACATTGCGGGTGTCAAGTTGATATAATATAAAGCAAAAGGAGGTATAGTAATGTATACTGTATTATGTATATCATGTCATCCCGATGACATGGAGGTTGCCTGTGCAGGCACACTTCTCAAATGTAAAGAGCGCGGTGACAGAGTTGTTGTTTGCCATCTTTCAAGCGGCAATCTCGGTCACGTAATCATCCCGCCCGACGAACTTACCGTTATGCGCGCAAAGGAAGCGCAGACGAGCGGCGCACTCGGCGGTTTTGAAGTCATTTACGGCGGATTTAACGACCTTGACATTTACGCTGACAACAAAGAGGCGCGCGACAAGGTGGTAAAGGTTATAAAAGAGGTCAATCCCGATTTTATCATAACCCATGCGCCCAACGATTATATGCCCGACCATACGGCTGTTTCAAAGCTTACGTTTGACGCTTGCTTTGCGGCAACACTCCCCAACTACGACGTGGGTGTTGAAGGCTGTGCAAGACTTGTTCCCGTATACTATATGGATACCGTTGCAGGCGTTAACTTCAACCCGACCGAGTACGTTGACGTTACTGACTTTGTTGACAAAAAGCTTGAGATGCTTGAGTGTCACGAGTCACAGATAGTATGGATGCGTGACCACGACAATATTGATTTTCCCGACATGGTAAAGACATGCGCGCGTTACCGCGGTTTCCAGTGCGGCGCCGATTATGCAGAGGGCTTTACACAGTGTCAGGTCTACCTCAAAGGAACAACAAAGAGATATTTACCGTAAAGGAGAAACAAAATGAATTTTAACTCTACAGTAAAAGGCTCAGCGCTTGAGGGCTTTTATCCTGCAGGCTGGGACTTTGACAAAATCGATGCATGCATTGATGCACCTGAAAAGATAACCGAGCGTCAGGCTCATTGGAATGACGGCTTCACACCCGTCATGTGTGACTCACTCGGTGAGTTTGAAACCTACATGGGTCATGAGATCGCAATGCAGATAAAGCTTGCAAAGGAAAGAAACGAAAAGGTTGCTTTTATTCTTCCCGTAGGTCCTATGGGCATGTACAAATGGGTAGTTTACTTTATAAAAGAGTGGGGCATCAAGTGTGACCACGTTTACACCTTCAATATGGACGAGTGGGCTGATGCTGACGGCAACACACTTGCAAGCGACAACCCCGGCGCTTTCCAGTACGCTATGGAGCAGGCGCTTTTCAATCCTCTGGGTGAGCTCACAGTACCCAAGGAGCAGAGAAACTTTGCTACAAAAGAAAATCTTCCTACATACCCTGCAAAGATAGATGCACTCAAGGCTGAGGGCGCAAAGCTTGTACTCGTTTACGGTATCGGCAGAATGTGCCACATTGCTTTCTGGGAGCCGACCTTTGCTGAGGATTATGCTACCGCTTCTGAGTGGGAAAACGCACCCTACAGAATCGGCGCAAAGATCCATCCGCTTACTGTTGAGCAGAATGCGCTCACAAGCTTTAAGTCAAGAACAACGCTTGTTCCTTGCCGTGCAAACACGATAGGACCGGGAATCTTCCTCAAAGCTGACTACGCTATCGGCGGTGCAGACGGCACGCTCGGACGCGGAATGCAGTGGCAGGGAATGTCGCTGTGGATGACACTCCGTTACGGCAAAACACCGTGGATAACATCATCCTACATTCCTACCCTCGCAGGCAGACTCTTCTTCTTAAAAGACCTTGCAGGTCCCCTCGAAGCAGAGTGTAACTAATATAAAAAATCCCTTGAAAACGCTTATGTTTTCAAGGGATTTTAACAGAGTGTCAAAAAACTATTTTTTAAAATTTGACACTCTGATGTGACTTTCAAAAAAGAGTGCAGATTTCGTGAACTCGCGCTCGTCGGCGTACAATGGTACGGTAGAGAGCGAGTTCG
>JAZPZR010000166.1:0-17831 GCA_045544795.1 Eubacteriales bacterium | reverse complement strand
CAAAGATTGTGCGTATCTCACCGACAAACTACAATTTGAAGGTTATAATAAAACGGCTTGTTTTCACAAGCCGTTTTATTATTATTTTGTTACAAATACACTATGGAACTTATAGAGTATCTGAGCCGCTTCTGCGCGGGTTGCAAAGTCTTTCGCGCGGAATTCAAAGCCGCCGTCTGTCTTGTAGCCGTTGATTATATCAGCGCGCTGACATATGCCGATGGCTTCTCTTGAGTACTTGGCAAATCCGAAGGCATCGCCAAACACAATTGCATCCTCTGCGGGAATTATGTTCAATTTTGCAAATTTTGCAAAATTGACTATCATTACGCAAAGCTGCTGACGCTCGATAGGCGCATCAGGTGCAAAATTCTTTTCGTCGACACCTGCTACGACCTTGTTGTTATATGCCCATTCTACTGCCGCCGAGTAGTATTTGCCGACCTTAACGTCCTCAAACACCTGATTTGCGTTCTTATTCGCAGTGCCCGACGTATCAACGCCTGCTATTCTTGCAAGAATTGTGACAAACATTCCGCGTGTGACGGTCTTGCTTATGCCGAATTCAGTCTTGCTCATACCTGCGATAAGTCCGTATGAATAAGTATAGTCGATAGCTTGCTTGTACCACTTATCCGCCTTAACGTCAGTAAACGTTTTTGAAGTATCCTGAGGCTCAAGCGTAAGCATTGTTCCCTCAGCCAAAACGGTATCCTCAATTCCGCAAAGCGCACATTTTGCAGTCTTTGTACCGTCGTGGGCAAACGTCGCATCGTAATTGTAAACGTATTCACCGAAGCTGTGTCCGAGCTCGCTGCCCTCGATAACCCGCGTGACCGTCTTACCGCACTGGCATGTGCCCGTCTCGGTCGCAGGTGCCGTACAGGTCGCATTGTTATCGTTTACGTAGTTGTAAGCGTGCTGTTTTACGATCTCTTTCGCGGCAAGCTCCCAATCAAGAAGCTTCTGATAGGACGTCGCATCGTCCGCAACAAGCGCGTTGACATATGTGAAATATGCCTCTACGGTGTTTGCACAGTAACTGTCGTCAAAAGTCGCACCCTTAAGCGCGGTTATCTTGCTGACCGCATCTACTTTAAGTACAAGATAATCAATAGCCCTGTTAAGCGCGTCGACCGCATAAGCAACGTCCTGTTCCGATGCTACAGCGGGGTTGATCGCAAGCGCATCATTGTAGCATTTAGTAGCAACAGAATAAGAAGCCGCTGTATACGTAGAGCCTGTAAGACCTCTGTATCTGTTAAGCGCTGTATCGTACGCTGTCGGGTTTGTGATAAGGCCTGCAGATGCAACTGCAATATCGCTTATACCCTTAAGCACGTCGTTTGACGATGCAAACGAGAGTGAACGGGCTCTTATGTTATCAAGATTTACCGTATAAGTCGCAAAGCTTTCGTCAGAGTACTGACCGTCGTTTGTAAGGGCAAGCGCGCGTGCAAGAGCCCTGTTGAAATCTTTTGCGTATACCACCTTATCAAGCGCAAGCTTTAATTCAGCCGCAGCGCTGTCCACCTCTGCCTGATAGCTGTCTTCGTTTATTGCGTATGCTTTTTCAAGCGCTGTTTTTACATTATTATAAGAAATGACCGTACAGTCTGTTTCTTTAAGCGCCTCTGCGCGTGAAATTGCAGAATTAAGGGCAACGCAGTCTTTTGTGAGATATGCGTAAGCGTTATTTATAAGGCTTATAGTACGCTGTACGTCAATATCGGTATCAATAACCGCATTTGCAACTATCTCCTCTACGCGCGCCTTGAACTGCGCCACGGCACTGCCTGAGTAGATGCCGTTATCTGCAACAGCTCTTGCATTTGCAATCACCTTGTTGTATTCACGTACGTCAACAAGGTCTGCAATTGCAGTCTTAAGATCAAAAACGTAGTTTTCAACAACTGATGCAGAAACATTGCTTCCAAGCGCCTTACAAGCGCTTACAACGTCTGTGAGATGCTGATATGATTTTTCGCTGTATCTGCCGTCTGCATTGTCAGGTACAGATGCAATAAGCGCGGTAAGCTCGCTCTTATCTACCGTAAGACCGCCCATCGCGTTAATGAGCGCCGTCTTGTACTCTGCAAGCTTTACCTCTGTAACTGCCGTATTGCCTACTGCATTAAGCGAACGGTTATACTCACGCTCAAGCGTTCTTCTTGACGCCTCTGTATAAAGCGGGTAATCTGCGCTCTGCATAAGCGCCTGAGCCTCTTCGCATATCTCTGAAAGCTCTTCTCTTACACTTCTCAGGTAAACTGTCAGTGTGTAGCTAATAGAGCCTGCAACGGTAACGGTGCCGGTGTTTTCGCCCGCGCTCAGCGTGGTGAGATCACAAGCTATCGTATGTCCGCCGTCTGATACAACGTAGTTTGCAATATCAAACGCCGTGCCGTGCATTGAATCAAGCTCAAGTGAAAGTGTCTTGTTCTCATAATCCGCCTCGATGCCGTTGCCGAATTTGTACGGCGCGATATCGGTCGCTCTGAAGTGCAGATCATAATCTACAAAGTATGAATTACATACAGCGTTTGTACCGCTGAGCTGTGACGAGGTGGTCACGTTCTGATAATTGCTTGAATAGGTGTTGTAGTAGTTATCGGAAAGATCAACCGTACCTTCACCTGAGAAATTGATAACATTTTTTGTACCTACAAAACGGTTGTTCTTAATGTTAAGAGCAGTATTTGTAAGTGTGCTTGCAGCTGTGAACGAGAACGCCTGTACCGAAGGTGTCGACGTTGAAATAAACAGGTTGTTCTTAATGTTTATTTCGCTGTACGCCTGCGTCGCTATACCGAGCGCGTAACGTTTGCCCGGCTGGAAATTATAGAAGGTACAGTTTTCAATGGTAGCCGTTACCGACTCGTCCGCGCGGACGACATTGTGGTCACGTCCTTCGATTGAGAGGTTTGCGGTAGTGGAGATATTCATCGCATTACGGAGATTACTGTTTTTCATGGTAAAGCTGCCGTTTTGCTGTTTATCACTCATCTTCATCCAGCCGAAAAGACTGCAGTTTGACGCTGTCATATCCATATAGAGACCGTCGATCACGAAGGTCTGCGGTAAACGCTCGTTAAGAAATCTGTTTTTATTTCCCGCAACGTCCTGATTGACCATTATCTGTTCAACACGCATGTTCTTTATCATGCCGCGGTCAACGTTTGTCTTACCCGAGGTCGAGTTGCTGTTTGTGAGTGTAATGGTATAATTGGTAGATCCCGCTACCCAATCCTGATGCTCAATAACCGTGTTTATCATATTAAACTCGGTACAGAGGCTTGACGACGCTCTGACGTTATCATTGATACGGCCGCGCACGGTGATACCGTGTATTTCAACAAGCGTGCCTGTTGCGTTTTTAGGTACCTGAATATTTCTTATCTCAGTCTCGCCGTAAACGCCCCACTTGTCATTTTTAACCCAGTCTTCACCGAGGACTTCACTCTGAATATTCGGGTTTATATCAAAGTTTACACCGTAAATTGAAGAATCCGCAGGAATCTCAAAATCATCGGTAAAGCTTACAGCGGGAAGCATTATCTGAAGGTGTCCCGTAAGAGCCTCGCGCGCCTCAAGGACAGTTCTGAAGAGGTTTACACCGTAAACGTACTTATAGGTCTTGTCTTTCCATTCTATAAGACCGCCTTCACCGTTAAAGAGTACTGAGTCGGGGTCGATCATTACTGCTGTGTTTTTGATATCACCGTAGCCTCTGCTGTCTGTAAAGAACTTTGCATCGTCAAAGACTGCGATTACCGTAAACTGTCTGCTGTAGCCGCCCTTTGAAAGTGTAAGCAGATACTTGTTGCCGCTTGAAATACCCGCGCCTTCAACCGAAGCAACCACACCGTTTGTAGCGGGGATAAAGGTTATATTATGTGAGTTTTTATCTGTAAGAGTAAGCTTTACAACAGCGCCGTCATTATCAATTTCACTGCTGTGTATTCCCTCATCGAAGGAAACACCTGCAAGATCAAAGTCGGAACGTGCAAGCTGTTTGTTATAATCGTAATAATAATCCTCACCTATAGCAAGACCTGAAATATCGTCTTCATTCTTAAAATTAAGAGCAAGGTAGTTTTTGCCGAGGTTTACTGCGTTCACTGATTCGCAACCGATAAATCTGTTGCCGTCAACAAACGTACTTTCAGATACGTTTACAGGCATCTTGCCTGAGATTATATTGTCTTTTACGGCTGAATCGGCATTGCCCGAAACGGTCACACCGTAAATACCGGATATAATGTTTTTATCAAGAAGGACCGTACCCTCAAGAGTAAGAGAGGTCGGACATTCCTGAATAAAGTTCTTTTTAACGGTAACGTTATTGCTGCCGCTAAAGAGCGAAATTGCTTCTGTCACGTAGCTGCCGTCAACGGTCAGCTTATCAGTGCTCATTTCGGTTACTGCGCGTACACCGTGAACGTAAGCGTTTTTAACTGTAACCTCTCCGACACCGCCGCCGCTTGTAAGCGGTGACTGTGACGTTATATTCTGAAGCGACAGATAATGTGTTCTGTAATTATTTTCGTTAAAGAATGGGTTGATACCCGATTTAACGTCAATACCGTCGATTACGGTATAGTATACAAGACGGTTGTCACTTGCATTTTCTGCAGTTACTATCGAACCGTCGTCTGCCGCACGGGAAATAGAGCCGTAGAAGACCGTAGCGTTTGTATCCGAACGCTTGTCACTGAGTACAGGCACCGTGTACGGAGCCGATTCGCTTGTAACGGATGCAACGGGCGAAATACCTGCGTTTGCACCAAGTATTACTGTGCGGTACTTAAGTGAAATTGCACTGTAGTTACCGGGCGCGAAAATAAATACGGGAGTCGCGCGGACAATATCAACGCCTGATGCAACGTATGCCGCATACGCTTCCTCAAAGCTGTCAAAATGACGTGCGCTGTCGTAAGTCTGCGTTACGGTGTTGCCTCTGTAATAGAAGCTTACGCTGTTACCCGATTTGTCGGCGCCGATTATGTATGCGGTATCAACAACGCCGTCATAATCAATGTATACACCCGATGAAAGCGGAATTACAACGTGCAGGCGGTATTTTATACCGTTGACCAATACGATATAGTCAGCGCTCTCACCCTCGCGGATGTCGGTGATACCGTCTACTTCGGTATTGCCGAGAATAAGCTTTGCACCGTCGTGACCCGCCACCGCAAAGCTTGTGCCTGTCACGTATTCGGGAAGTGTGAGAACGTATCTTCCGTTCTCATCGCGGGACTGAACACCGGAATCGGTTATAAACGAAAGCTCCTCGGCACCCTCTCTTACGACCCTGAGTGTATAATCAATACGGTTACAGGGCGCATGCTCGTTATAAAAGCGCAGAGTGAATACGTTTGTATCGTATGCCGTCGGAACAGCATCGGGATCAACAGATTCCGCTCTTTCATCCCACAGCGCATACGCGCATTCTGCGGTGATCTCCTTTGTGATATCGGTAACGTCACTGTCTGTCACAAGTGTTATCACGTCACCCGATACGGTTACGTTATCAGAAAACTCAAAGCCTGTAACAGACGGCTTGAGTGTCGTAAGTGTATAGTCGCTGTAGTAGTAAGAGCACATTATCTCGCCGGGGATTGCGATACCGTTCTCTGCGCTCTCATAATCGGAGGTGTAGGGAGCAAAGTAGTTGTAGCTGCCGTCAAAGCCCACAGACTCATCTGAAATAGTGATGCCTGCAAAGCCGATAAAACGGTTACGCTCAAAATCAAGAGCGGTTATTGAGTCGGCAGTATCAATGTAAAGAGGTGAACCGCTGTCAGAAGTACCCACAAACGTATTTTCCGTAAATACAAGACTGTTATAGTACGCAGGCTTTATGCTTACTGCGTATTTACTGCTGTCCTTTACACCGAATACGTTATTGGTAACGTTCATCACGATGTTTGAAGTATCGGTTGCAAGACCGCGGCGAACGTCTGAAATTACGGGAGAAGCAATATTGTCAAAACGACAGAATTCAACGTTTAACGTGCATGCTGTCGACGACTGGTCCACGCCCCATGTAAGATTTGTAAGGGCGGTTCCGTTTTTAAAGTAACAGTTCTGAACGTTTACGGTTGAAGGAAGCGCGCCTGTGATAAAGTTTGCCGCCGTACTCGTAATGCCGAGACCTGAAAGATTTACCGAAGCAGTTCCGCTTGCAAGCTCGATATAAGAAGCATCTGTAAACTCACAGTTTTCAATAGATACGGGAACTGCCTGAGTATAAGCAAGCTTTCCGCCGAAGGTTATGCCCTTGAGCGATACGCCGTCACAGCCAACGGTTACAGACGAGAACTTTGCGCTCTTACCGTTAAGCCATGCAGAACCGCGCATGCATGCGCCGTCAAGCGAGGTGTAAACGCTGCCGCGTCTGTTCTGACCGACAATTTTACAGGGCTTTGTAAGATTGAGTGCGCCGTAGCTTCCGTAAGGCACGAAAATTTCGGGCACGTTACTGCCTGCTTTTGTAAATATTTCGTCTACCGTCTTGAACGCGTTGGTTCCGAGAGTGAAAAGATATGGCTTGCCGTCAACCTCTACCTGTACGTCGCCTGATGTTGCGGTACCCGAATACAAAAGGTATGCGGATGAACTGAGCGAGCCTGTCGGATCGGTATAGTCGGTTTTAAAGTAAGGAACTGCATCCTCACCGTAGACGTGAAGCTCGATACACTTGGTAACAGAGCCCTTTACCGCCTTGAAATGATATGTGACCGACTTACCCTTTGCGGGCGCGGAGAAAGAGGTGAGCTTTGTCGAAAAGCTCTGGTAGCCCAGAATCGTTGTGTGTGTTTTATAAAGAGTTGCCGTTACGTCCGGCTCTTCAAAGAATATCTGCGGATTTGTAACGGTACCCTCACGCATACCCACGTAGATATCGAGGTTTGTGTTGTCGATACTTACGTAGTCAACGTTGTCAAAAAAGCTGACACCCGTTAAATAAAAATCTCTTGTCGACGTTGTAAGCGCATAGTCGGTATAATAATTGAGGTTGTCAATGCGCGCATAGTCGATATTGTTAAAATCGTTTGTGCCGTGTGCCTGCGACCAAAAGTTGTACTCGCTTCGCAGACTGCTTGTATCGGATACTGAAGTAAAAGAAGATGCAAAATAGTTATTGTTGAAATCGGCATGTATGCGCTGTGTTCCCGCCTGTCCTCCGACATTGGGGAACATACTGCCAAAGCCGATTACACGGTTATTATTGAAGTTTATGGTGTAGGTGCCGAGCTGATAGCTTGACTGGTTGCCGTTGATAAGCGTTTTACGCTCAATATCGATCACACTTCTGTCAGCAAGGAAGGTACTGTTTATAATATCAACGTTATGGCTTGTACCCGGACCGTCGGGTGTTGTATAGAAGGTGATAAAGCCGAATGCACCGTTGTTACCCTCATACCACAAAAACTTATCAAACACAAGTGAGGTCTTGTGCTTGCCGTCGGTGTATTTCGTATACAGTCCGTAAGTGCTTGTCGGACATTTATAGACGTAGGTACGGTAAAAGTCAAGCGAAAACTCGTACGATGAAATACCTGCACTGGTATTGAAAACACTGCCTGTGATATTTGTAAAATAAACACCGTCAGTATGGATAAAGCGTATATTGGAATAGAAAGGCGCAGTTGCCGCCGAATCGGAAAAACGGCATTCTTTTATGTCATAACCGAAACTGTCCTTGGCTGCACTCGAAGCATCAAAAAAGCGTGACGAAGCTGCAAAGCCGGAAAGAACGGAGTTTTGCAGAGTAACGGTTATATTCTCGTTCGCCTTACTGTTATTATCCGCCGCAACGTAGAAGGTAGCGGTACCGCTGTAGGTGATACCGTCAATTACAGTGTTGCCCTTGGCGTTGATACCGAGAGTTATAACGGTTTCAGCGTATCTGTCAGCCGCAGCCCAGCCCTGTGTAACGTCGGGCAGGTCAAAGTCCAACGCGCCGTTGGGGGTCACACCTGCGTTTGCGCCGAGGATTATCGCATTTTCGGGAAAATAAAGGCGCGATGAGTTGTATGTACCTGCGCAAAGGTAAAACACCGGATCTGCCGAACCGGTAGTCTGATGATAAGCGACAGCCTCGGCAACAGTTGCAAAGTGACGCTTTGCGCTGTACGTCTCAGACACCGCCCTGCCGCGATAGGTAAAGCTTACCGCCGTAGAAGTATTAAGATCGGGCACAATAATATATGCCGACGCGAATGCGCTGTCATAGTCGATCGTTTTACCTACTGTATAGTCTCTGACGACCTCTGTACGAAGAGCGCTTGCCTTAAAAAAGTCACCGCTCTCAAACGTAAAGGCCGAAGCCAACATAAGCACCGCCATAAGCGACGCCAAAGCTCTGATCCATTTTTTCATACGGATACACCTCTCCATAATAAGTTAATTATATTTTATAGTTAATTGTAAAATTTGTCAATATTTTTATATATAATTGACTAAATCGGAGATCTATTATTCTTTGTAGTATGCAAGAAGCAGATCAACCATCTCGCCGTAACTTTTTACTCCGCTCTCCTCACCGTTAGCCTGAAGATAGCTGTCGTACACCTTGTCAGTAGTCTCGGCAATAACGGTTTTCTGATATTTGTCCCAGTATTCATCCTCAAAAACGATATCGTCGATAACGCCGTCGTCACACATGTTCGCAACCTTTTTTGCAAGGTCGATATCCGCTTTATACAGCGCGTTGAAGCAGTAGTTGAACGCCATCACGCTTCCGCTATAGTTGAAGTCCGCGCGTTCGGAGCGCATGCAGGCAAGATATCCGAGGAAATTCGCCTCATCCTCGCGCATAAACCCGCGCGCATGGGTGAGCTCATGACACATTGTAGCGGGAATGGTGTATTCGGGCACCGCGACGTTTATATTTGACTCAAACGTGTAGGGAATATAAATGCCTGTCGTCAGCGTCATAGAGAAAAACTCACTCGACCACAGCGGTTTATTGCGGATATCACTGCCTCTGAGTATCGGGTACTCCTCTGCAAGCTTTTTATACGCCTGCATGGCGCTTTTACCCGTTTCATACCTGTTTTTGTCAGAAAGCACCGCAATGCCGTTTCGGTCGGTAGCCATTTTTTCGCGCGCGCCGTTCATATCCTCGCAAAGCTTTACCGTCACGTTATAAAGATGCTCAGTACTGCTTTTTTGCACGTCAAGGCCGAGATAGTGCGCCGCCTCATAACGATAATAGTTCAGACCCATGCATATCTCAAACCCGAACAGCGCAACCGCTGCCACGCAGATAAGATTTACAAAAGCCTTGTACCAATAGTGCTTCCATGACCGTCCGTTTTTTACCGTGCGTATAATCAAAAGCGTAATATACAGTATGGCGAGTAAAACGAGCAGAATGACAAGCACCTCGGTCACTGAAAACGGAAAGAGAGATACAAATCCGCCGACCGCGGTACTCAGCGGTCGGTAGATATAAGGGATAAAAAAGTGCTCTACCCAACGGTTGTCAAGTCGGGCAAAAAGCACAAGCAAAAGTGACAGCGGAATGAGGCACCACAGCCACATCCGCCTGAATTGAAATATTTTTTTCAACATTTTGTTACTCCGCATAAGATAGAATGAGGTGAAGAAAATGAATACAGGCGATAAAATAAAAGCGGTAACGCTTGAGTCGACAAACGGACAGCTGCGCTTCCCGCCTGAAAGCTGGACTGTCCTGCACATATACGAGGGTGACTTTCTTCCGGTATCTGCAACGGAAATTCTCGCCCTCGACAAAGCGGCGCCGAAGTTTGCGGCGCACGGGGCAAAAATATACGGCATATCCCCCGACTCGACAGCGACCCACCTTGCGTGGATACTGTCGCTCAGAAATCAGAACAGAGACGGGAAAACTATAGATATAGAGTTAATTTCCGACCGTTTCGGCAAGCTTTTGCAAAGCCTTGGCATGAAGTCGCCTTCCCAAAGCGGAACGATGATAATAGACCCCAACGGAATAGTGAGAGCCTATCACAAGCATAGCTCGTCTACAGGTATAAACGTCACAGAAATTGAGCGCGAGCTTATCGCACTTCAATCGGCATTTGCGCAGTCTGCGCTTACGCCTTCGGGGTGGACGCCGGGTGAGGATATGCTGCTTTTACCACCTGTCACAAAACAGCAGGCGCTCTTTGGCGCGGGTGAAAACGAGCAAAAGGGCGGTTACTGTCTTGACTGGTATATCTGCTATAATCAGGACACGGGAGAGCGCTGACAGACTACTTTAAAAAAGCAACCGCGCGCTCGACTGCATCCTTGGAATTTTTCCAATCTGCATCTTTATAGCGATAATCAAATTTCTTGCAGAACCAATCCACGTCACCGACAAGCGACTCAGCATACGCCGAGTTTATTTCGTTAACTGCGGCGGCAAAGCCTTTTAACTGATCCTTTGAAAGACCTTTGACCGCCGCATCAAAAATAAGTCTTGTATGGCGCAGACAGATATACGGCTGTTCTTTAAGTCTTGCTTCAAAGTCGTCCATAGACTTGTACATATACACAAAAGCGCCGTAGGTCGCGTTCATAAACTCACGCACGCGTCCGCAAAGATAGCATGACTGCGCCTTTTTTGTAAGCGCGGCTATCTGCTTTTTGGGGTCGGGTGATTTTTGCAACAGCGGAACGGTATCTGAAAAAACCTTTTTGTTAAGCTCTTCCATGTGTGTCTGAAGCATGAGCGCAAGCGAGAGCTTGTTCGATTTTTCCATCATTGAATCAAGATGTCTGCCGCAAAAGCCCTGCGCATTTGTCTGTATACGGACGTTCGGCTCCATCATTGACGCGCCGAGTATTCTTTCCACCTCGTCATTTTCAAGATCGCGCTCGACGGTACAAAGCGGACACCCGCATTTTTTCTCCATTGCCTCGGAAATTCGTATTGTGTAAATTTTTTCGTTTGACATGTTTGCATTTTCCTTTGTATATGTTATAATAAAATCTATGAATATAAAATACGACAAAAATTTAATATTTATCGGGACCGACCGCTTTGATCTGCAAAAGACGTTTGAGTGCGGTCAGTGCTTCAGATTTAACAGGCTTGATGACGGCAGTTACCGCGGTATCGCTTACGGGAAAGAGCTTACGCTCACACAGGTTGACGGCGGCGTAACAATACGCGGTATTACAAAAGAGGAGTTTGAAAATACCTTTTTTGATTATTTTGATTTAAGCCGTGATTATGATGCGGTTGACCAGATACTTAAAGAGGACGCGGTGCTTTGCGATATAATCCCCTTTTCAAAGGGAATACGCATACTCAACCAACAGCCGTTTGAAACGGTGATATCTTTTATTATCTCGGCATCAAACAACATTCCGCGTATAAAAAAGATAATCGCAGCCATTTGCGACAATTTCGGACAAAACGGCGCATTTCCCACACCCGAAAGGCTTGCATCCCTCGACCTGTCCGACCTCGCGGTGATACGCGCGGGCTTTCGCGATAAATATATTCTTGACTGTGCAAAAAAAGTTGCATCGGGCGAAATTGACCTTGAAGCCATAAAGAAAATGACCTATGCCGACGCATCATGCGAGCTTCGTAAAATAAACGGTGTCGGGCAGAAGGTTGCCGACTGCTCGCTCCTTTTCGCGTTCGGATTTTGCGAGGCTTTTCCAAAAGACGTGTGGATAAAGCGTATACTCCGTCACTTTTACGGAGTTGAGGATAACCGCGCGCTCGACTTTCACGGCTACGACGGTATTGCACAGCAATATCTCTTCTACTATGCCATCAATAATCATGATACCATAACGGAGGCAAAAAAACAACATGCTGTTCAAGTTTAACAAAAAACCCAAGCTTTCCGAGTCTGCTCAGCTTATAACCGCCCGCCACGGCAGGACGATACAGTACATCACCCGCCGCGACCGTATGTCAAACAACGAGACGGTGCTTGCAAAGGACGGCATAATCAACGTAGTCGAGGGTGAGCTTGTCATACACTGCGACAACAACGTCATTCTCCGTGCGCCGATAAACGATATCAAGGCGTATGAGCTTATGAATCTGTCAGGCATAAACCTTGTCTATGACGATGAATGTTACGTGGCATATTACACCAAAGGAATAGAGAACAAATGAATAACAACTCGTTTTTTGCGTTTATATCACGCATGAAATATATCAACCGCTGGGGACTTATGCACAACTCACGGTTTGAAAATCTGTCCGAGCACAGCTATGAGACCGCAGTCATCGCGGGCGCTCTTGCAAATATTGAAAATCAGCTGTTCGGCGGCAATTTTGATGCTGATAAAATAACGGTGCACGCGCTCTTTCACGACTGCGCAGAGATAATTACGGGCGACCTGCCCACACCCGTCAAGCATAACAACCGTTCGCTTCATGAGGCTTACGGTGATATTGAACGCGCCGCGCAGGATACTCTTATTACGGGACTGCCCGACGAGCTTCGCGATATATACCGCGACTACATGGTCGAGCATCCGCTTATAAAAGCGGCGGACAAGCTGTCTGCACTCATAAAGTGCATAAACGAAAAAGACGTCGGAAACCGCGATTTTGAAAGCGCGGAGCAAACAATTCGTAAAAGTATTGAAAAATCAGAGTATAAGAGTGTAAAATACTTTATGGACAACATTCTTCCATGCTACAGCATGACTCTTGATGAACTGTCGGAGGGAGAAAAATGAAAATTGATATTTTAGGAGTAAACGTAGATAACGCCACGATGGACGAGGCGGTGGCACAGCTTTCCTCTTATATTGACACAAACGACGCTCACGTCGTCGTAACACCCAATGCGGAGATTTTGTATATGTGCTGTGAGGACAAGCAGTTTTGCGACACCGTAAACAAGGCGTCTTTTGTATCACCCGACGGTGTGGGAGTGCTGCGCGCGGCAAAAATACTCGGCACACCGCTTAAAGAGAAGGTGGCGGGATGTGAGCTCGGCTACAATCTGCTTTTTGAAGCGGTAAAAAAGGACGCGGGGCTTTTCCTGTTCGGCGCAAAGCCGGGCGTTGCAAAAACTGCGGGCGAAAACCTGCAAAAGCAGATACCCGGACTTAAGATCTCAGGTGTACGCGACGGATATTTCAAGGATGAGGACACCGAGGATATTATAAAACAGATAAACGACAGCGGCGCAAAAATACTGTGGGTATGCCTCGGCGCTCCCAAGCAGGAAAAATGGATGCAGGACAACCGCGATAAATTAAACGTCGGCGTGATGTTAGGGCTTGGCGGAAGCATCGACCTTTACGCAGGCAACGTAAAGCGCGCGCCGAAAATTTTCATAAAGTTCAAATGCGAGTGGCTGTACAGACTTTTAAAACAGCCGGGACGTCTTGAGCGCATGATGAATATACCCAAGGTACTTAAAATTGCAAAACAGGAAGCAAAAAGGAGAAAGAAAAATGGCTGAGCTTAAAGTAAGACTTTTAACACACACTCCCGACCCGCAGAAAATAATGGCGGCGGCCGCTAAGCTTTGCTATGCGCGTGCCGATATCGACAGCGTTATGGAAGGGCTTACCCCCGAAAAGACGGATGATTTTATTGACATGCTGTCAAGCCTCGGACATGAGAGCCCGATGGAGCATATGACCTTTACGTTCGGTATCGAAAACGTGTCGCGCGCCCTTCTTGCGCAGATAACCCGTCACCGCATGGCATCATTTTCGGTACAGAGCCAGCGCTACGTTAAAGAGACCGATTTTGAGTTTATTGTTCCGCCCGCAAT
Organism: Eubacteriales bacterium; assembly: GCA_045544795.1. Lineage (GTDB taxonomy): Bacteria > Bacillota > Clostridia > Oscillospirales > QAKW01 > RGIG9041. The sequence continues at coordinate 4,083 of JAZPZR010000166.1, read as the reverse complement.
TGCAGAGGACAAGACGGCATCGGAAAAATATCTGCAGACCATGAAGGATATTGCAAAGGCGTACAACGAGCTTGCGGATATTCTTAAAACGAGATATATCGGTGAGGGTATGGATGCCCGCGCCGCAGAGAAAAAGGCTATCGAGGATGCAAGATTCGTGCTTCCCAATGCCTGCACCACAAAAATGATAGTTACCATGAACGCCCGCTCGCTTCTCAACTTTTTCAAGCTCCGCTGCTGCTCACGTGCGCAGTGGGAGATACGCGAGCTTGCAACGCAGATGCTCATGCTTGTAAAAGAGGTTGCGCCCTGCGTATTTAAAAACGCGGGACCCGCTTGCGTACGCGGTGCATGCTCGGAAGGCTCTATGACCTGCGGAAAAGCGGCGGAAATGCGTAAAAAATTCAAAGGAGAGGGTAAGTAAATGCCTCTTATAGTTATTGAAGGGCTTGACGGAAGCGGTAAGGCGACAAACGCCGCGCTTCTTGAAGGTTACCTTAAAGAAAAAGGAAAGACTGTAAAAAAGATCACCTTTCCCGTTTACGAGTCGGATTCGTCGGCACCTGTAAGAATGTATCTTTCGGGACAGTTCGGCAAAAAGCCGGGTGACGTCAACGCATACGCGGCATCTGCGCTTTATGCAGTAGACAGATTTGCAAGCTACCGCACCGACTGGAAATCGGATCTTGATGCGGGCGCATGGGTGATTGCCGACCGCTACACCACCTCCAATGCGGTGCATCAAGCATCAAAGCTTGAAGGGCGCGAGCGCGACGGTTATCTTGAATGGCTGTATGATTTTGAATTTGACAAGATGGGTCTTCCCCGCCCCGATGCAGTAATATATCTGGACGTTCCCCCTGCAGTATCTCAAAAACTGATAGAGGGAAGATACGCGGGTGATAACAGCAAAAAGGATATTCATGAGCAGGACGTGGAGTACCTTGAGCATTGCAGAAGCGCGGCGCTCTACGCCGCAGACAAGCTTGGCTGGCACAAGATACCGCTTACCGCAAACGGCGTTATGGACAGCCGTGAACGTAATTTACAGAAAATAGTTGAAGTACTGAAAGGAATTTATGGAGATAAATTTTAAAGATATCGAGCTTTCTGACAGAAGCGCCGTTCAAAAGATACTGACAGCATCTGACAGACGCTTTTGCGAAGTATCCTTTGCAAATATATTCTGTTGGGCGCCCGTGTCTGAATATAAAATAGCGATCTGTGACGACACGCTCATTCTCGGAAAGCCTGAGCAGAGCAGATTTGTCATGCCGATAGGCAAAAATCGGAAAGAGGCGGTCGAGGAGCTTAAAAGACAATATCCGCATCTTACCGTCCGCGGCGCGTCGGAAGAGGAGCTTTGTTATCTCGACGGATTTGAAATTACAGAGGAGACAGGCTTTTTCGATTATATTTACGAAACGCAAAAGCTTTCCGCCCTTTCGGGTAAAAAGCTTGCCGCAAAGCGCAACCACATTAACGCATTCCTCGCCGACGGTGAGTGGCACACGGAAATTATAACCCCCGACCACTGTAAAATACTGTCGGAATTCAACGAGAAATGGTGTGAGGGACGGTGCGAGGAAAGCTCACTCGGCCACGAAATGTGCGCGGTAAATATTGCGCTTAAAAATTATGAGGCGCTCGGTCTTTTAGGACTTATGCTATATAAAAACGGCAGGCTTGTGGCATACAGCTACGGCGAGCCGATAAATCACGACACCTTCTGCGTACACGTCGAAAAGGCAGATCAGGACGTGCGCGGTGCATACCAGATGATAAACCGTGAGTTTGTGCGCACCTTCTGTGACGGCTATACCTACGTAAACAGAGAGGACGACGCAGGCGACGAAGGACTTAAAAAAGCAAAGCTCAGTTATTACCCCACTAACGTCGGAAGGAAATTTAAAGGAACATTATGATGAAAAAAGTATACGTATATCTTGCAAAAGGCTTCGAAGAGGTAGAAGCAATCACACCGATAGACATGCTCCGCCGTGCAGGCGCAGAGGTCGTAACACTTGCAGTCGGTGACAGTCTTGAGGTTGAGGGCGCGCACGGCATTTCGGTAAAGGCAGACGCGCTCTGTGACAAGACCGATATAACCGACGCGGAAATGATCGTGCTTCCGGGCGGCTTTCCCGGTTATGAAAATCTGGGTGCGAGCGAAAAGGTAGACAGCGATATAAAATACATGATATCAAAGGATAAGTACGTTGCCGCCATCTGCGGCACACCCGCCGCGGTCCTCGGTCCGCGCGGATATCTCAAAAACAGACGCGCGACCTGCTATCCGGGCATGGAAGAGGACCTTGCCTGCAAGCGTATTCACGCGGGCGCTGTCTGTGTTGACGGAAATATAATCACATCAAAGTCGGCAGGCACCGCTATGGCATTTTCAATAGTGCTTGTGCGCGAGCTTCTCGGTGATACCGCCGCAAATAAGCTTCAGAGGGCGATAGTGTTAGATGTCTGAGAAAAAAAGATATATTTCAAACAGAATATCGCTTTTACTTTTAAGCGTGCTTACGCTTTTGCTTGCTCTGGACATATTTACGGGCATGTTTTTGAAAAACCTGACCAACGTCGAGAAAATGGCAATCTACGTCGTGATATACATAATACCGATGGCGGTGTATATCCGTCTTGCGCGCGTCAAGGCAACAAAGATTCTTGGGCTGTCCTTTGTTAAATTCAGGTATATTCCCTTTATTTTGCTTTTCGGACTGTCGACCTCAATTATCTGCGCGCTTATAAACGCAGGCTCGGCGGCGCTCTTTTCAAACCTGCTCGACATCACCCCGCAGGAGACGACGGTCGACTTTGTAAGCGACAGGGCATTCGTGCTTGTTATAACGTCGGTAATACTGCCCGCCGTGTGTGAAGAGCTTCTTATCCGCGGTATCGCGCTGTCCGAATATGCGCGCTACGGCGTGTCCATCTCGGTAATAATGACATCGGTCGTGTTTGCGCTTTTCCACGGTAACGTCACCGCCATTCCCGCGCTTTTCGTGGCGGGTGTTTTCTACGCGGTGCTCACTCACCTTTTCAAAAGCATGTGGCCCGCCATGATATGCCATCTGATAAACAACGCTCTGTCACTGTATATCTCGCTCAATACCGATTTTATACGTTATCTTCTCAGTGACGTGATATTTATCGTGGTTATCGTCTGTCTGATGTTTATTATTCTTTACGTAACACTCCGTCTTCTTGAAAAGGTGATAGACGACCTTGGCAACAAGCGCAGACTCAAGACCAACGTAAAGCAGCTCGCCTACGGCGACCCGCTCGGCTCGGTATATATCTGGATATTTCTGGCTCTTTCAATATTTATATGTGTGAGGAACGTTTTATGAAAATAGTTACTTTCAATATTCAGCACGTAAAAAGCTATCTTGAACAAAAAATAAACTATCCGCTTTTTATAAAAACGATATCGGAGCTTGATCCCGATATATGCGGTCTTAACGAGGTAAGAGGCAGAGGCGCGCGTCCTGACTATCACGCGCAGGCGGAAAGACTTGCGGCAGGCGTTGACATGCACTCAGTATTCGGCGCCTCGGTCTATATTGAAGGGAACTCTCCCTACGGCAACGCGATACTTTCAAAAAGACCCGCAGCCGAAACCAAGGTATTTCCCATAAAGGAGACGGTAGAGGGCGCTGAGCCCCGCTCGGTGCTTCGGGCAGACTACGGAGATATCGTTGTATATCAGACGCACCTCGGATTAAAAGAGCCTGAGTTTTACGAGGGCGTAAACACGGTGTACTCGCTTTTAAAGGCAGAGACAAAGCCTGCGGTACTGATGGGTGACTTTAATCTGCTGCCCGATCACCCCTCTTTGCATCCGCTTTTAAATGATGCGGATATACAGTATCTTGATACAGGCTTTACCTTCCCGTCGGACAAGCCCGACAGAAAGATAGACTATATCTTTACAAATAAATACGTAAAGGTAAAATCGGTGTACGTACCCGACCTCGTCGTATCCGACCACCGACCGATAGTCGCAGAAATAGAATTCTAAAAAAGCGGAAGAAGATTATACTTCTTCCGCTTTTAAATTGCGGTTTGTCG
>JAZPZR010000165.1:0-10803 GCA_045544795.1 Eubacteriales bacterium | reverse complement strand
ACAGAGAGTTATATCATGTATCATACCGAAGGCTCGGTTGGTGCATTGGAATTTTTAAAAGGGGTGATATAGGGATTGAGAGGAACGGATAAGAGAAATTTTTATTACAAGAAATCATTAAAAGCACTTGAGTTTGATAAGGTATGTGAGATACTTTCTACATATGCTTCGATAAGCAAAACCGCAGAAACTATAAAAAGGATAATACCGCTTTATGATCAAGGCTGTGCTGTCCGTCAGCAAAACGAGGTATCACAGGCTTGCGGTATGTTATTGCTTAATCAGAGACTTCCACTTGGCGATTTGTCAGATGATATTGATATTTTCATCAGCAAAGCTGTAAAGGGCATAACCCTTACATCGTCAGACTTTATGGTTCTTACAAAACTAATGTCTGTTTCTGTAAATATGTCGGCTTATCACGCAGACAGTAATGCTGCAACAGAATACCTTGATGTTTTATTTGACCGTTTGTTCAAGGACAAGCAGTTTCTGAACAAGATAAACAGAATCTTTCCCGACGGAGAGCATGTTGCGGATGATGCATCTGTTGAGCTTGGCCGTATACGCCGCAGAATTGCATCTGCCATGCAAAAAATCAAGGATTCTCTTGACAGATATATTAAAAATGAGGCTGTTGCACCGCATCTGCAGGATTCAATCGTTACTATCAGATATGACAGATTTGTTATTCCCGTTAAGGCGGATAACCGCGGTGATATAAAAGGTCTTGTTCACGATACCTCAAATACAGGCTCTACTCTTTTTATCGAGCCGTTGTTTGTTATCGAAGAAAACAATAATATCAGAAAACTTGAAAACGAAGAAAAGCAGGAAATTGAACGTATCTTAAAGGAACTCACTCTTGAGATTGCTGAAAGAGCCGATGAATTACTACTTTCTTATAAATCACTTTTATCTCTTGATTATATTTTTGCAAAAGCACGCTATAGTTATCAGAATAACATGTCTGCACCTGTTATATGCAGAGATAAAAGAATTGTCTTAAAAAGAGCAAGACATCCTCTTATTTCAAAAGACGTTATGGTTCCGCTTTCCGTTTCAATGGGTAATAAAACCGATACCGTTATTGTCACAGGCCCCAATACGGGCGGTAAGACCGTTTTTTTAAAAACGCTCGGTCTTTTTTGCCTTATGGCAAAGGCGGGCATGCACGTTCCGTGCGACAATGCTGAACTGTTTATTTTTGATAAAATATATGCCGATATAGGCGATGAACAATCTATTGAGCAGTCGCTTTCGACCTTCTCTTCGCATTTAAAAAACATTAAAAATATATTGGCGAATACTACGTCGGGTTGTCTTGTGCTTTTTGACGAACTCGGCGGAGGTACTGACCCTGTTGAAGGTGCGGCACTTGCCGAAGCTGTTATTCAGAAGGTGAGGGATTACGGCGGTTTTTGTGCATGTACGACTCATTACAGTGAGCTTAAGACGTATGCTCTTGAAACGGAAGGCGTGACAAATGCTTCGTTTGAGTTTGACCTTGACAGTCTCAGCCCCACGTATCGCCTGAATATCGGAATTCCCGGTAAATCATACGCTTTTGAGATATCTAAGCATCTTGAATTACAAAATGACGTAATTGAGCACGCCAAAAGTCTTGTAAATGAAGACGTGAGGCGTTTTGACCGTGTTGTTGATGAATTATCAAGACAGAAAACAGAATATGAAAAGCTGAAAAGAGAACTTAGAAAAAAAGAAGCTGAAATAAACATTAAGCAGAAAGAAATAGACGATAAAATCAAGCTTCTTGATAAGAATACCGAAAAAGAACTTGAATCTGCAAGAACAAAAGCAAGACAGATAATTGAAAAGGCAAGAAGAGATTCCAATAAGTTTCTTGAGGATCTTAAAAAGCAAAAAGAAGAACTCGAAAAGTCATCACTTCATCACATCAAAAGCATCGTTAAAAAAGGTGCGGCATCTCTCGGTGACGATCTCTATGCTTCAAAAACGGACACTCCGACAGGTGAAGCGCTTGGAGATAATGCAAAAATTGGACAGACTGTTTTTGTTCCCAAACTTTCGAAGAACGGTGAGATAGTTTCACTGTCGGGAGACAATGCACGTGTAAATTGCGGAGGTATCGTTGTGAGTCTTAAGACCTCTGACTTATATCTTCCCGAGGCTGAAAATAAAAAAGAAAAAGAAAAGAAATCCACTTTTAAATTTGACCGTCCGCTTAACAGACAGATCAGAATGGAGCTTGATATCAGAGGTCAAATGGTTGCCGATGCATGCGAGGAGATCGACAGATTTATTGATGATGCTATTCTTGATCATCTTACGACTCTTACGATTATTCACGGAAAAGGAACCGGTGCGCTTCGTTCGGGCGTTCACGCTTTTCTTAAAACACACAGGCGTGTAAAAAAATTCAACCTTGGAGCTTACGGTGAGGGTGACAGCGGTGTTACCATTGTCGAACTCAAATAGTAAAGGGAGATAGTATGATTAAACCTAAATATTTAATAAAAGATATTTATTGCCTTGATGATGAGTTTCTGAAGTTGAATAATACAAAGGGTGTAATATTCGATATAGACAATACTCTTGTCGGTTTTACGGTTGCAAAGCCGGATGAAAAGGTTAAGAATTTCATTAGTTCGTTACAGCAAAAAGGGATTAAGGTCGCAATTGCATCAAATAATAATGCTGACAGAGTCAAGACTTTTTGTGAAGGGCTTGACGTCGATTTTGTATGGCGTGCTTGTAAACCGCTTCCGTTTTCGCTTTTGGGTATTGCTAAAAGAATGTCGTTGAAAACGAAAAACGTCATGCTGGTAGGGGATCAGGTCTTTACTGACGTATGGGGCGCCAATATCGTTGGAATGACGTCGGTAATGGTTGACATAATTGATACTAAGGAGTGTTTTACCTTTAAGCTTAAAAGAGCGCTTGAAAAGCCTATAATAAACGCAAAAATCAGAGAGGATAAAAGAAAAAATGATAAAATTCGGACCGGCAGGTAATTGCCAGATGTTTTACGACTACGGTTACAAGAATACTGTTCAGATGCCGGAGTTTTTAAACAAAATCGGACTTGATGCATACGAAATACAGTGTGGTCGCGGCGTGCGTATGAAACATGAATCAGCGCTTCAGCTCGGCGAATCGGCAAAGGAATGCGGCATTACTCTTTCTGTTCATGCACCGTACTATATTTCTATGTCGGGTACAGAGGAAGATAAGAGACTTAAGAGTATAGACTATATTTTACAGACGGCGCAGCTTGCAAAGACAGTCGGTGCGGGCAGAATTGTAATACATAGCGGCTCGTGCTCGAAGATTTCCAGGGAAATGGCGCTCGAACTTGCGGTTGATACAATGAAAAAAGCTGTTGTTGCCATGGATGAAAACGGATATTCCGATATTTCGATGTGCCCTGAGACGATGGGAAAGATCAATCAGCTTGGAACGTTGGATGAGGTTCTTACTCTTTGTTCTGTTGACGAAAGAATAATTCCCGCAGTTGACTTCGGCCATATAAATGCCCGTGAGCACGGCAGTCTGAATAGTGCGTCTGATTTTGAAAAAATAATAGATTGTATAGAAAACAGGCTTGGGAGTGAAAGAGCAAAATCATTCCACGTACATTTTTCAAAGATAGAGTATTCGACAGGCGGAGAAAAAAAGCATCTGACTTTCGATGATGACGTATTCGGTCCTTGTTTTGAGCCGTTGGCTGAGGTGATTTATAAGCGTTCGCTTGAACCTACGATTATTTGTGAAAGCGATAATACTATGTCAAAAGACGCACTTTATATGAAAAAATACTATTTATCACTTTAAAATTACAAAATCCTCTTGCAAATATTGAAATGTTAGTGTAAAATAAATTGAAGATTAAATTGGAGGTTTATATTTTATGATCACAGCAGGCGATTTTAGAAACGGTGTTACATTTGACATGGACGGTCAGGTGTATCAGGTTGTTGAATTTCAGCATGTAAAACCCGGTAAAGGTGCAGCTTTTGTAAGAACAAAATTTAAAAATGTAATTACAGGCGCTGTAGTTGAAAAGTCATTTAACCCTACAGATAAATTTGAGAATGCATACGTAGAGAGAAAAGAGTATGAGTATCTTTACAATGACGGTGAGCTCTATTATTTTATGGATACAGAGACATATGAGCAGCTTCCGCTTAATGCTGATAAGCTTGGCGATAACTTTAAGTTCGTCAAAGAGAACGATATGGTTAAGATCATGTCATACAAGGGCAATGTTTTTGGTGTAGAGCCTCCGCTTTTTGTTGAGCTCGAGGTTACTGATACTGAGCCCGGTGTAAGAGGTGATACTGCAACAAACGTTACAAAGCCCGCTACTCTTGAGACAGGTGCTGTAATCAAGGTTCCGATTTTCATTAACTCTGGTGAGAAGATAAGAATTGATACACGTACCGGCGAGTACATGGAAAGAGCTTAATTGTTAATATTAAGGAGATTTTAATATGACTTTACTTGAAAGAGTTTCTTACATCAAAGGTCTTATGGAAGGTCTTGCTCTTGATGAAAAAGAGCCTATGACAAAGCTCGTTGCTGAAATTGTTGACATTCTTGATGAAATGGCAGCAACAGTAGAGGATATGGATGAGTATATCAATGAGCTTGATGAATACATCGGCGAAATTGATGAGGATCTTGAGGCTGTTGAAGATTATCTTGACGAAGAGTATGACGATGACTTTGAAGTTGAGGATGATTTTTATTCGGTAATTTGTCCCGATTGCGGTGAGGAGTTTTGTGTTGATGACGAAACTGCACAGAGAGGCGAATTGAACTGTCCCAATTGCGGTGAAGCGCTAGAGTTTGATCTTTCTGATTGTGATTCTTGCGATGATGACTGCGATTCCTGCGAGGAATAATAATTTAAAAAGCGCTTACGTAAGTAAGCGCTTTTAATTTTATTCAATTGAAAACACGACGGCTTCACAAGGCTCCAACAATTCTGTGTTACCATAGAAAACTTTTTTAATTTTTTTGTTATTTAATTTTAAACAGGTATCAACCGTTTTATCAGAATAATTTATAACAGTAATTATGTTGCCGTTTTGTGTTATGCCTATTTTTGAATTATCGGACGTTACGTCTTTATGGTCGATAATATCTTTTAAGATATATTCATATAACTTATGTGCATTGCCATCAAAAGCACGATTTTTTTCACACAGCATTTTTTCAATGGGATATGCCAGATAGTATACTTTTCCCTTTCCGTAATTGTTTACGGTTAAAATGGGGTCACCTTTGTTATCAACGGCTAAAACTTTTGCTGTTGTAGTTCGCAATTTAAAATGTTTATAATGCTTGTATTCTATTTTTTCTCCGTTTAAAATAAACTCACCCGACACATTTACGTTTTCATTCACTAAAACCGAATTACCTATAAATTGTTCGAACTGAGTGAAAAAAGCATTTTCGTTTGAAATATATAACGTTGCACCGTTTTTTACTTTTTCCTTTAATAGTTCATATTTTTCTGAGTACAGTGGCTTGTCTTCGCAGGTGGAAGGCATTATATAAACGTTTCCGTCCGGTATATCTTGATTTGGCGAAACGAAGTCGAGAGTTACACCTGCTTGCTTTCCAAGTATAAAACTCATATATCCTATGCCCCAATTATCTTGCTTGTGAGACAGCAGTATATGTGCGTCAATTGTTGGCTTTTCTAAAGTAAAATCTAAGGTCTTTATCCAATCACTGAATTTCTTCAGTTCTTTAAGATATTCTTTGGGCTTTAGATCTGATGTTGTCATTCCAAGCTCGCGTTCGAGCATACACCAATTGTACGGTGGGGTTAATAGTTTGTCCTGATCATGTGCGCACCACCACAGAAGACCTTTCATACCGTGCGCCCAGTTTGAAAAGAGATTGACCCTCATGAAGTCGGCGCTAATGCTGTCGTTACATACATTGTGACTTAGTGTCCCGATTTCTTCGACAAGACAGGGTCTTTGCGCAATGCATGAATACATCATTGATTCTGCAGTTGCGTGCATAAGTGTTCTTATGGAGTTGATGGGGTCTACAGAGCAATGAGGAACAAACGCAGGGTAGGGGTGTGTAGTCACCATGTCAAAGCACTCAGTCTGATCTTCGAGCACCCACGTTGCGTTTTCAACCTTAAGTCCGTGCATGCCTGATATTACAGGTCTTGTGCTGTCATTTGCTTTTATTGCATTGGAAATTAGCATAAGCCAGGTGAATGCAGCGTTTCTCGGTTTTTCATGTTTTGATAATGAGGACAGATTATTACATTCATTGCCGGGATTCCAACCGATGATCTCTTTTCTGGATTTAAATCTGCTTACAAACCCTTTTATAAACAGCATCTGAAACTGTAATGCTACAGGATCGGTAAAAAGATTTGTGTTATTCAGCGCCGACGGGATAAACGTTCTGCCGCTCATAAATCCCGTAATCAAACCAACAATCATTTTTAAATTATACTTTTTTGCCAGGTCGCAAAGTACTTCAAAGCGCTTAAGCATGGTTTCATCAAGAAAATATGGATTGTCAGGCGGTGTACAGCCTTCCATCATATATTCATAGTTTTTTGCAGCTCCCGCCATGACAGACATGACAGGCTGAAAATCTCTCCACAGAGGGAATACTCTTATATATTCAATGCCGTTATCCGATAACACTTTGAAATCCGCATCTATTTGTTCTTTATCCCAGTTTCTCCACATTTCAATACCTGCGTGAGATGCCCAATAATTACAGCCTAACATAAATTCATTCATAATTACACCACCTTTATAAATAAAAAAAGAGATTACAAAATGTAATCTCTTTGGCTGGGATAGTAGGACTCGAACCTACGCAGTGATGGAGTCAGAATCCATTGCCTTACCAACTTGGCTATATCCCATCGGTTTGACGCTTGATTAGTATAGCACCTTTTATTCGATTTGTAAAGAGTTTTTTTGAAAAAAATTAAAAAAATAATATATTGAAATATATCGTTCGATTATATATAATATAAATAATAAACTAGATTGGAGAATAACAATGCAATTTGATAAAGAAATGCTATCTTTTTATCCTGATCACCTGTTAAACTATCAGTTGGAAAGATATAACCGTACAGCCGAGGATTTTAAAAATGCTTTTGGGTATGAAGCGGTCAACGTGTTCAGTACTCCCGGCAGAAGTGAGATATGCGGTAATCACACTGACCATAACCTTGGAAAAGCCGTCGGTGCATCTATCAATCTTGATATGCTGGCTTTTGTTGCTCCCCGTAACGATGGAAAGATTTGCATTAAAGCAAAGGGTTTTGGTGATATCAACGTTGATATTGCTGATCTTGAAAAAGATAAGTCGCAGGAAGGTAATTCCACATCTCTTGTAAAGGGTGTCTGCAAAAAGCTTGACGATATGGGTTACACTGTCGGTGGATTTGATGCATACACAACAAATGACGTGTTCAAAGGCTCAGGCCTTTCTTCGTCAGCTGCTTTTGAAATTATGATTTCATTTATTCAGAACAGTCTTTATAATGACGAAAAGATTGATTCTAAAACAATGGCAATTGCATCTCAGTATGCTGAAAACGTATATTTTGGCAAGGCTTCAGGTCTTCTTGATCAGCTTTCGTGTGCTTTTGGCGGAATGATAGCAATCGACTTTAAAGATCCTGCCGATCCTGTTGTTGACCGTATTCCGTTTGACTTTGGTGCAACAGGCTATAGTATGGTTATAACCGACACGCGCTGTGATCATGCTGATCTTACAGACGATTACGTAGCCATAAAATCAGAGATGCAGGCGGTAGCAAAGTTTTTTGATGCAGAACATCTTCGCGGTGTTGACTATGATAAGTTTTATGATGCGCTTCCCGAACTAAAGACAAAGCTTCCTGAGCGAGCTCTTATACGTGCTTTCCATTATTTTAATGAAAATAAAAACGTTGAGGATATTCAGGTAGCTTTAAAATCGGGTGATTTTGATAAATTCCTTGCAATTGTAAATAAGTCGGGTGCATCATCTTTCAGATTCCTTCAGAATATTTATTCTGATAAAAAGCCTACAAGCCAGGGCATGTCACTTGCGCTTTGTCTTTCCGAACAGCTTCTTAACGGCAAGGGCGCTTCACGTGTGCATGGCGGCGGTTTTGGCGGAACTATGCAGGCATACGTACCCAACGATATGGTGGATACATATGTTGAAAAAATGCAGGCTGTGTTTGGCGATGGCTGTTGTTACTTACTTAAAATCAGAAATGTCGGACCTATAAAGGTTTGCTAAACATTATAACAATGCGCACTGTATTATACAGTGCGCATTAAAAATTATTTTGGCATATCCTTCATAAGATAATCAACCGAAACGTTGTAAAGCGATGCCAATTCTTTTATTTTGTTTTCAGGCAACACATACTTTTCGTGTTCGAATGATACGTATAACGGTTTTGGATAATCGATTTTTTCTGCAACCTCTATCTGTGTGAATTTATGAAGTTTTCTGAGTTTTTGTGCGTTGTTCATTTTTGTGTCCTCTTGATTGAATTTATTTGATTTTAGCATAATATGTCAAACGTGTCAATATAAGTGAAAACGGTCAAACCGTCGTTGTTTTGTTAGTTTTTCTTTGTATAATGTGGTTTTTTCAGAGATGCAAAAAATGTCGATGATTTAATAATTATTTTGTTGAATATTATATTCTTTTAGTGTATTATATTTTTATTAAACTGAAAGGTAAGATATATGAAGGTTGCATTTTACACGTTGGGCTGTAAAGTAAATCAATATGATACACAGATGATGTCAGAAAAGTTTATTGCATCAGGTCATGATGTGGTTGACTTTTCTGATTTTGCTGATGTTTACGTTATAAATACATGTACCGTTACACAGATGTCAGACAAAAAAAGCAGGAATATTATTTCCCGTGCAAAGCGTCTTAATGAAAATGCCGTCATTGTTGTCTGCGGTTGTTTTTCACAGGTGTCATCGGAAGAGGTGAGTGGTATAAATGGTGTTGACGTTGTAATAGGAACGTCAAACAGGAGCGATATTGTTTATTTTGTGAATGAGTTTCTGAAACACGGTAAACAGATTGTAAACGTAGAACGTAAAAATGATTTGTCTGATGAAACTATATCTGATTTTTCTGAAAAAACACGTGCAATTTTAAAAATTGAAGACGGCTGCAGGAATTTTTGTTCCTATTGCCTTATTCCGTTTGCAAGGGGAAAAATAATATCCAAACCGCTTGACCATGTAGTAAAAGAAGCAACGGCAATTTCAAAAAGCGGGTACCGCGAAATAGTTTTGACAGGTATACATTTGTCATCTTACGGTATAGATATCGGTGGAGTTAACCTTGGAGATGCAATAAACGCTGTTGCGGAAATTGACGGTATAGAGCGTATACGACTTGGTTCACTTGAACCGATGATTATAAGTGATGGCTTTTTGAATAAAATTAAGGATTGTAAAAAATTATGTCCTTCTTTCCATCTGTCGTTGCAAAGCGGTTGTGATAACACACTCAGTTCAATGAACAGAAAATATACAAGTGATATGTACAGGAGAGCAGTTGAGCTTTTGAGACGCTACTATCCCGACTGTGCGATAACAACAGATGTAATAGTGGGATTTCCGGGTGAAACTGATGCTGACTTTTTTGAATCGCTTGAATTTGTCAGAAATATTGGCTTTGCAAAGGTACACATTTTTCCTTATTCTAAACGTAAAGGAACAAAGGCTGCACAGATGCCTTGTCAGATTGATAAAAAAGTAAAACAACGGCGTGAGAAAGAACTGTCTGAAATCGAGAAAAATTCACGTATATGTTTTCTTGAGTCTATGGTTGGAAGTGTACAGGACGTTCTTGTCGAACGCTGCTCAGACGGATTTTGCATCGGTTTTTCAAAGAACTATATTAATGTGAAGTTTGTAGGTGACGAATCTTTGATAAATCAAATTGTCACTGTGAAAATTACAGAGAGATGTGAAGAAGGTCTGATTGCAAAATTATAAATAATTTTTAAAAATGTGTTGACTTTTCAATAATAGTCTGCTATAATGTTTTTCGTTGCGAGAGTGGCGGAACTGGCAGACGCGCACGTTTGAGGGGCGTGTGGTTAACACCGTACGGGTTCAAGTCCCGTCTTTCGCACCAAGATTTAAACACCCAAAATCCTTGATTTATAAGGAATTTGGGTGTTTATCTTTTTTGCCAAAAGTGCAATTTGGGGCTTATTTGGGGCTTATATGCTTCAAATAAGCCTATTTTTTGTGTTTTATAGCTTGTTTCTTGAGTGAATCAAGTAACTTGCTATAAATAAGTTTATTGGGCTGATATTTGTCATTTAAGAGGATTTCATCACCTTTACCCTCGAAGTGTTCTAAAATAGCAGCAGCACAAGCGGCACTTCGACTAAATCCAAATTGACACTGACAAGCAAAATCAAAGCCGTCATTATACGCTTTATAGATAAATTCCGCAACCGTGTCTGATTCAGTGAAGAAAGAATCAAAGGTATAGTCGTTTTCCTCAAATCCACCTTCATCAATATCTGGTAAATTGATTTGCATAAACCGTTCTGCTTTACCAGTATAATCAATGAGTTTGGTTAAAATATTGACCGGCTCATTGTAAAAACTGATCACAGCCGCATTCTTGAGCGGACCCATTTCTAAAAGTTCTTCTATCTTTGATTTTGAATAAACTGCTACTTTCATAGAAACAACCTTTCTTATATATAAATCAATTTTACCATATACTGAGCACGTTTTAAAGTGAAAGTTTATCAAGAATAATCCGATC
>JAZPZR010000164.1:0-11252 GCA_045544795.1 Eubacteriales bacterium | reverse complement strand
ACTTTTATGCAACACTTTTCTCTTTTTTATATGCTTTTTGCTACTTCCAAACCTCGCCACTCGGCGTACCTTTGTACGCCGTCGGGCAAGCCTACGGCTCGGTTTGAAACTTCCGAAAAATTTTTTCTATCCCCTTAAAAAGCCCTCGGCAGATTCCATTTGAATACCGTAGCAAGCACGCGGATTGCAAAAACGATAAGCATACAGCAGATTGCCGAAAAGGTTTTGTCAATACCAAAGTTTATCATAAGGCAGTACACAACACCGCCGGCAATACTTGCAAGCGCGTAGACGTGCTTTTTAAACACGACAGGCGCCGTGCCTGACAGCAGATCACGCAACACTCCCCCGCCGATGCCTGTGAGCGTACCCATAAACACACCGAGCAGAATGTTATTGCCGCCGACCTGCAAAAACGCGCTGTTGATGCCCGTTACCGTAAACGCACCGAGACCCAGAGCGTCAATTACGTTATTTACCGTTTCTATCCTCGGCGAGTTTTCGAGATAATAATCACGGAACACACGCGCTGTCATAAACACAGCCATAGACGACACGCCCGCAACGATTACAAACACCCAGTTTGTAAAAACAGACGGCGGGAGATTGCCGAGCATGATATCACGCGTTGCCCCGCCCCCAAGCGCCGTGGTACAGCCGAGAAACACAACGCCGAATATGTCGGAACGGTGCTTTATCGCAATCATCGCGCCCGACACGGCGAAGGAAATAACGCCTATAAGTTCAATTATATAAAACAGTATTCCTGCCATTACTCAAGAATTACAAAAGCGTTGGGAATAAAACGCATACCGTCCGCATCAGAGCCTGAAGGCTGATTGATGATCTCGTTATTATAGGACAAAACGGTAGACGAACCGCCGTCGAGGTTTGCCGCATTATAGCAGCCCTCGTCTATCATTATCTGCTGAAGCTGTTTCATGGTAACACCCATCGAGTAGCCCGGCTGTCTGCCGTCGACGATAACAAACACGACAGTACCGTCCTTACGCTGACCGATAGCGGTACGGGGCGCCGTACCCCAGCCGCCGTTACCTTTTATCTCAGCCGCCTCACCGTTAATGATAAGAAACGGCGTAAATTCAACTGCATCGCGAAGATTAAGGCTCTCGATCTGGTCGCGCTTGTAGTTGCCGAGCACAAGCACGTCATCCTCATTAAAGCCGATTATGTTATAGGTATAGGGCTTGGGGTCGTTTAGCACCTCACCCTCGGAAATACAAAGACCCATAACGACCCCGCCGTTACCCCAGCCCTTCGCATCACCGAAGCCGCCTGCGTTTACACCCGCAACAGCATCGGGATAGTTTTGCAGAAGGTAAGGCATTTTCTGACCCTTGACACCGAAATACTTGGAAATACCGAGTATTACCTTTGACGGATCGGAGACCTCAAGCTTCCACGCCTTGTAGCCGTCCTTACTTATCTCGGTCACCTTGGTAATATTGTCGCGGTAGTTGTTTTCCTTGACGTTTGTCTGCACTTCATCGGTATTGGTGGTCGTCTCCAGCTCAATAACCGTGTTTGCTCCCATTACCTTCTGTATGGTTTCGTCAGAAAAGAATATGCGCGAAATATACTTATGGTTAATGGTAGTTTCGGTCGAGGTTATCATAAAGGTACGAAAGCCGTCCCACGGACCGTACAGCAGAAAAAGGCTTATACAGCCAAGAACTATCCACGTTGAAAACATGGAAGTCAAAAACTTTCCGACAGGGCGTCTCATAAAACGGACAAAACCGCTTTCGCCCTTTTCCGTCTCATCCTCTTCAAAATCTTGTTCTTTGGCAATCTCTTTTCTCATTACTCTCCAAAATCCTCCGGCTTGTTACCGAGTTCAAAATAATACAGAATTGCATCTGTTATACGCGCTGAAGCGTTACCGTCACCGTAGGGGTTGACCGCCTTTGACTGCTTTTCGTAAGCGGCGGGGTCACGTATAAGCTCAGTTGCAAGTTTTACAATATCGTCCGTTTCAACACCTGCTATCTTGACGGTACCTGCCTCGACTGCTTCGGGACGCTCAGTCTCTGTACGAAGTACGAGCACAGGCTTACCGAGTGCGGGCGCTTCCTCCTGAAGTCCGCCGCTGTCTGTCATTACCATATAGCAACGGTCCATGAGGTTATGCATATCGCACACGTCGATAGGGTCGATAAGAATCACGTTTGAAAGCTCACCGAGTATTCCGCGTGCAGTATCGCGCACCTTGGGATTAAGATGCATGGGGTAGATAAAGCGTACGTCCTTGTTTTCTGTCGCAAGAATTTTTACCGCCTCACATATCTGCTCAAGCGGTTTGCCGAGATTTTCACGGCGGTGGGCTGTGAGAAGAATATACTTTGCATCGGTAAAATCAATTTCCGCAAGTGTTTTATCAACAAATTTATAGTCTGCGCTGACGGTGGTCTTAAGCGCATCGATTACCGTGTTGCCCGTGATAAATACGTTATCGACCACGTTTTCCTTTGTCAGATTGTCGCGGTTTGCGTGAGTGGGGGCAAAATGCATATCACAAAGGCGCGAGGTCATCTGTCTGTTCATTTCTTCAGGAAACGGCGAGTATTTATCGTAGGTACGAAGTCCCGCCTCAACGTGACCTATCCTGACCCCGTTATAAAAAGCGGAAAGCGCGCCTGCAAAGGTAGTGCTTGTATCACCGTGCACAAGAAGCACGTCGGGCTTAAGCTCCGAAAGCACCTTTTCCATACCCGTAAGCACGTCGGTCGTGATGGTGGTGACCGTCTGACCGGGACGCATGATATCGAGGTTATAGTCGGGCGTTATATCAAATGTATCAAGCACCTGCATAAGCATTTCTCTGTGCTGACCCGTAAGGCAGACGATACTTTCAATATTGTCCCTTGTCTCAAGCTCCTTAATAAGAGGCGCCATTTTTATCGCTTCGGGTCTTGTGCCGAAGACTGTCATTACTTTAATCTTTTTTGTCATCTTCTTTGATCTCCTTGTGTACCTTATGCTTGTACATAAATACAGAGCACATGATAACTATTACGAATACGATAAGCACGACGACCGCCGCACGCATAAAGCCCTCGCCTGCGATAAACACCGCGATAAGACCGAGCACCGCCGCAATTGCGTACATGATAGCAACAGTCTGCTTCTGATTAAAGCCGAGGTCGATAAGACGGTGATGAAGATGCGTTTTATCGGCGCTCATCGGCGATTTACCGTTAAGCATCCTGCGTATCGAAACAAACACCATATCGAAAATCGGCAGTCCGAAAATTAAAAACGGAATTGCAAACGCAACGATCGCATACGCCTTGAAAACGCCCATAACAGACATGACGGCAAGCGTGTAGCCGATAAACATCGAGCCTGTATCACCCATAAACATTTTTGCAGGGTTGAAGTTATAGGGCATAAAGCCGAGGCATGCGCCCGCAAGCGCCGCCGCAACCACTGCGACCGCAGGCGACTGCAAAAGCACCACGATTACGGTAACGCAGATTGACATTATCGCAGAAACCCCCGCCGCAAGACCGTCAAGACCGTCAAGCAGGTTGACCGCGTTTAGTATCGCAAGCATCCAGATAACCGTCACAACGTACTGAAGCGGAAGCGGAAGCACGAAGTTTGCGGCAGACGGATCGAAAAAGTTGGGTATACCCGTAATACGCACACCGCAGAAGGTAGGTATCAGCGTTGCTATCACCTGAAAGCCGAATTTCTGCATCGGCTTCAGCGCGAGCACGTCGTCAAACATACCGAGCGCCACGATAATTATCGAACCGATAAGCATACCGCGTATCTCTTTTGCCATATAGCGTGTTTCAAAAATTATTGTTGAAATATAAAAGCCTGCGAAGATGGCGATACCGCCGAGACGCGGAATAGGCTTTTTGTGCATGCGCCGCGCATCCTTGGGCACGTCGATCGCACCTATCTTGTACGCTATTATCTCCGCCACGGGCGCGCCCGCAAGCGAAATGACAAGCGCGCAGAGAAATGCGCCGACAAGGAATATATAATCGAGCTTTGTCATAAGCTTACCTCTTGATAAATCCTATTTTTTTGTACACCTTTGAAAGCATTTTGTTTGCAAGATAGTTTGCAGTGTCCGCACTCTCTGTATATACCTTTTCAAGATATGCCTTGTCCTTCATGAGTGCGTCGTATTTTTCCTTAAGCGGTGCAAGACCGTCAGCCACAGTCTCACCTACCGCGAGCTTGAAGTCGCCGTAGCCCTTACCCTCAAACTCACGCTCAGCCTCCGAAACGGTACAGCCCTTCATCGCGCTGTAAATGGAAAGAAGGTTACTGATGCCGGGCTTATCCTCGGAAAATCTTATTGTATTGTCGCTGTCGGTCACCGCCGACTTGAACTTTTTGATTATTACGTTTCTGTCCTCAACAATGCTTACGTACGACTTGGGGTTGGGGTCAGACTTACTCATTTTCTTATCAGGCTGTGTAAGTGACATGACACGCGCGCCGACAGAGTTGATATAACCCTCAGGCACGGTAAACACGTCACCGTAAATGCCGTTAAAGCGGATAGCTATATCACGCGCAAGCTCAAGATGCTGTTTCTGATCAACACCGACAGGAACAAGGTCGGTACCGTAAAGCAGGATATCCGCCGCCATGAGTGTGGGGTAGGTAAAAAGGCCTGCATTGATATTGTCAGCATGCTGTGCCGACTTATCCTTAAACTGTGTCATACGCGACAGCTCACCGAACATGGTATAGCAGTTGAGCACCCACGCAAGCTCGGCATGTGCGGGCACGTGGCTCTGTATAAACACAAGGCTCTTTTCAGGGTCGACACCTGCCGCAAGTATTATCGCAAGTGTGGAAAGGGTACGCTGTCTGAGATCCGCAGGTGTGTTACGCACCGTCATCGCGTGCATGTCAACGACTGAAAATATACCGTTGCCGAGTTCTGCCGTTTTGGGCCAGTTACGTACCGCGCCTATATAGTTACCGAGGGTTATCGTACCGCTCGGCTGAATTCCGCTGAATATTGTTTTTTTCTGTTCTGTTTGCATAGTATCACCATTATATATAGTATTTTAACTATAATAACACACGCGCGCGGATAATACAACAGTTTGCAATAAAATTTAATAAAAAAATCTCCCGCTTGCAATAAGCGGGAGATTTACGTTCATTTAAAAGGCGGGAGCAAGCCCCCGCCCTACTGCAATTTATTTCTTGACAAAATGCCACATTTTACTGTACTGACTTTTGTAAGAGGTGCGTAGGGTGATTCCTGCGCGAAGCTGCCCACCCGTATATTCCTTATCTGACAGTCTGTCAACGTATACGGCATCCGCGTCAGCCTGTGATACCTTCAAGAAATAGTTATGCGTGCCGTCACCGCCGCTTGACTGCAGGAAGGAGAGCAGTATCTCACTTCTGTCGGCATTGGTGTAATAGTATGCAGAGCCGAAGCTGTCAAAGGGACTGAGCACGGGATACCACTCACCCGTAAGTATCAGCTTTTCAAAGCCGCGGTACTCCGCCACCTGCTCTTTGACCCTGTCCTTTATCTCCTGCGGAGCATTCGGCAGGTGCAGTTCATAGCCGAGCGCACCGCCCAGTGCCACGTGATAGCGGAAATTGAGGTCGTTTACGTCTGCGGGCTTTGACACGTGGCAGGACATGGTGGATGCAGGGTATGCAAGCATTGAGCCGTACTGTATCCTTATTCTCGCCATGGGGTTGGTATTGTCACTCGTCCATATCATTGTAGAATATTTCATCATACCGAGATCATAGCGGCCGCCGCCTCCCGAACAGTTTTCTATCATGGCATTCGGGTATTTTTCCTTAAACCAACGGAAGAGATCGTACACGCCGAGCATATATTTAAACGCCGCCTCACCCTGTCTTTCGGGCGGGAGCGAAGGCGCGCCGACACCTGACATATGTCTGTTCATATCCCACTTGAAATAGTCGATGGAAACACCCTCAAAGGTCTTTGAGAAGATATCTTTAAGATAAGCGATCACCTCAGGATTTGCCATATCAAGCACAAGCTGATTACGGCTGAGAAGCTTTTCTCTGTTTTTAACGCTGATACACCAGTCGGGATGCGCCTCGTAAAGCTTTGAAACGGGGTTTATCATTTCAGGCTCTACCCATATACCGAACCTTATGCCGTAGGATTTTATCTTATCAACGAACGATGCGAGCCCGTTTTTGAACTTCGGCTCGTTTACAAACCAGTCGCCGAGGCTTGATTTATCATTGTCACGCGCACCGAACCAGCCGTCGTCCATAACGAGCATATCAATGCCCGCATCACGCGCCGACTCTGCAAAGCGGACAAGCTCGTCCTCATCAATATTGAAGTAGCACGCCTCCCACGTATTAAGCACGACAGGACGGCATTCAAACGGTTCGGGCGGAAGAATCTTAGCATTAATGAATGCATGAAAATTGCGCGACATCTGACCCAGACCCATATCGGTATAGGTCATCACCGCCTCGGGCGATATAAATTTTTCTTCAGGCTTTAAGAGGTAATTGAAGTTTTCACCGCCGAGACCTATAAGCACGCGTGTAGCCTCACACTGATCCACCTCGACCTCATCCAGAAAGTTGCCGCTGTATACAAAGTTAAAGCCGTACACCTCACCGCGCTCATGCGTGGTTTCCTTTCTGCAAAGCGCAATAAAGGGATTGAACTGATGGCTTGACGCACCGCGGCGGGAGCAGACCGACTGCATACCGTGAAAAAGCGGTCTGCGCTGAACGTTGCGCTCATTGACGTGACCGCCGTAAAGGCTTATCATATCGTAATCGCAATCGGGCAGGTCGAGCATAAGGCTCATGCACTTTTCAATTGTAACGTCGCTCTTTCCGCGGTTTGTTACAACCGCATAGCGTGAAATTATATCCTCATTTTCAAAAACGGTGTAGTAAAGCTTTACCTCAACGTCTGTCACGATATCTTCCATGGTAAGCTCAAGCGTGTAAGTATCCTCATCCGCATCGGCAAACGGCAGTCGTTCAAGGTCAAGTCTGCCCCCGAAAATGCGGTGGGATTTATAAACAAGGCTTGTAACGCTGTTGCCGTCACCGTTTTTGATACGAAGGGCTGTTGCGCGGAAGTCACCGTCACCGAAGGTGGAGTATTCAAGCGCGGTGGTATCGGGACTGTAGGTTGTGCCGATGCTTTCAATATAGGGTGAGAAGGAGCGGTATTTTTTCTCAAAAACCGCCTCCACCCCCTCGTCCTTTTTACCGTAATAAAGGTGAACGGGGTAGTTGTCAAACATTACAGCAAAGCTGTAGCGTGTATTTTTTGTATCAAGTATAAAGGTTTTTGTCTGTTCGTTAAACGAAATTGCCATTTTGCATTACCTCCTGTCATTTGGTCTAATTATATTATACATGTTCCGAAAAATCAATCGGTTTGACATTTTATTTACGGTGTGGTATCATCGGAAAAAGGAGCTGGTTTCATGTATTCTATAGAAAGACCCACAGGTAATTTTCAGGTACCTGACGGATATACCGAAAAAGAGTTTTACGAGGACGGCGCGCACGTATACCGCGCGTATAAAAAAGACGATGCCGCCATATTTGTAAATCGCTTTAAAAGCACGGGTGAAGTGCAGGTCGTAACGGATGCCGACTGCAATTACTTTGAGTTTGACGGCGGGGCGCTTGCACACGTCACAGCCCCTCAGATAACACAGCTTCATCTTGAGGATTTCGGCATGGCATACACGGTACGTCTTTGCGACGGCAGATTTATAGTAATTGACGGCGGATGGGGCTTTGCGCCTGATATTGACAGGCTTTTTAACGTTTTGACGGACGGCTCGGTTTTAAAAAAGCCGACGGTTGCCATGTGGATAATGACGCATCCGCACTGTGACCATTACCACGCGTTCTTCCCCTTTTATGAAAAATACGGAAAAGACGTTATAATCGAAAGATTTATCTTTAATTTTCCCGATGCGGACGATATTTTGCACTACCCAAAGCTTGCGGAAGTGTCGGGTATATACGATCTTCCCGAAACGGAAATGATACCCAAATTTTTACAGCTTGTAAAAAGAATAGGTGTGCCCGTATATACCGCGCACACGGGTCAGAAGTATAAAATCGGCGGCGCGGAGCTTGAGATCATCGCATCGCTTGACGACACTTACGGCGTGACGGAAAACATAAATTCCACATCACTTGTTATACGGATGAGACTTGGCGGTCAGGTCATTTTATGGGGCGCGGATGCATCGGTCGAATATGCAAAGCTTGTCACAAGGTACCAAAAACTGCTGAAGGCGGATATACTGCAGGTTATGCATCACGGCTTCGGCGGCGGAAGCGCCGAGGTGGAGGCGAAGGGCTACGCGCTTATAGACCCCGACGTATGCTTACTCCCCGTTGCCGATTACCATGCATATACCAATTTCTGCGCATTCAAGGGCGGTGCCCGCCATCTTATGACTGCGGTGGATATAAAAGAGATGATAACGGGCGACAAAACGGTAACGCTTACCCTCCCCTACACGCCCGACAGCTCGGCTATACTGTCGCACAGACAAAAATACAACGACGGTCAGCAGAGCGCAGGCGCGATCTCCTGGACGTTTGCAGGTCTTGACAGCAACAACAAAGAGGATTTTATATTTTCTGTTCTGAATATGACCTGCAGGCAAGCAATCGTTACTGTTGAACTGTATTTTGAGGACAGAGAAAGCAACGTTTTGTTTATTTATTACAAAGCGCCCGCATGCAAGCTGTCAACGGTTGATATCACAGACAAAAATACAATTTCAAGCGAGGAAAAATATTACAATCCGCACTCACTCGAAAAGGTCGGAATCGCAAAAGACAAGCCATTCGCGGTGAGGTTTTTAAGCGATATTCCGATTATCGTATCGCATAAAAACCATAAAGAAGTATATCATTCGTAGTAAAATAAACTGTGGTTTTGCGGGATGAAAAAGCCTCCCTTGCCTAAAGGGAGGGGGACCGAGCTTGCTCGGTGGAGGGATTTAGTTTTTACGTAAAATATTAAGAGAATACACGATTTTTTGCATCTTTGAATCCCTCAGTCTCGCATACGCTCGACAGCTCCCTTTAGGCAAGGGAGCCTAAGATTAGTTCCCCGATAAACCATAATTTTAAAAGCACACAAATAAAAAAACGATGCCGAAGCATCGTTTTTTTGTTTTAAATTAAACCTTCTGCTTAACTTTAGCAGCCTTACCCACGCGGTCGCGGAGATAGTAGAGCTTTGCACGGCGAACTTTACCGCTGCGTACAACCTCAACCTTTTCAACCTTGGGTGAATTGACGAGAAATGTTCTTTCAACACCTACACCGTAAGCAACACGTCTTACCTTAAAGGTTTCAGAAATGCCGCCGCCGTGCTTTGCGATAATTGTACCCTCGAACACCTGAATTCTCTCACGGTTGCCCTCAGTAACCTTAACGCTGACACGAACTGTATCACCAATGTTAAGTGTGTACTTTTCTGCCTTGATTTGCTCGTCAGTTACAGTCTTTAAAAAATCCATCGTAACCGTTCCTCCTTAAAATATTTTTAGGGATGTTCATCAGGACGTTCATGCGAGCAACACAGAGGACCGCCCATAGAATTATCTCACAATCTGTAATATGATAGCACAAACATTTACAAAATGCAATAGTTTTTTTAATTTTTTGTTTTTTCTATCTCCACCACCGCGATCTGCGGGAAATTGTGAAAGCGGATGGGAAGAAAAGTACTGCCAAGTCCGCCCGAAACTATCATATCCGTTCCTTTTTCTTTATAATGACCGCGCGCGTATTTAGGGAAAAAGCCCTCGTCGGGAGAGTAAAACGCGCCGAAAAACGGAATTCGCACCGCGCCGCCGTGGGTGTGTCCGCAAAGAACGAGGTCAACGTTTTTATCACGAAGCTCAAGGTGGTCGTAAAATTCAAGCGGACGGTGGACCGCAACTATCTTGAACACGTCAAGACGCTCAAACGCAGACAGCGTATCACGTATATCATTATCCTCGCTTTTTACTCTGTCGGGAAGTCCGAGAATAGCGTGATCATAGAGTATTTTATAATCATTATCAAGTAGTAATGATTTGCAATCAAGCTGTTTTACGCAGTTTTCTATACCGAGCGCGCGTTCGTGGTTACCTGTTATAAAATAGGTGTCGGCAATTTCTGACACCTCTTTTAAAAACCCGCGCCCCACGTTAAAATCGGGACGGCGGCGGTCGACCGTATCACCCGCCACGATTATAATATCGGGCTCACACTCGCGTATGCGCGAGAGCAGGCGGGCGTTACCCTTACCGAAGCGCTTGTTATGAAGGTCGGTAATGAGCGCTATGCGAAGCGGTTTTATATTCTTTTGTGTGGTTATGCGGTATTTCTTTGTCATTATAAGGTTATTATAAATGAAAAAGACGAAAATAAATACCGCTGCTGCAAAAAGCAACACAAACAGATATTCGAACATTAAATGCTCCTTATTGACAAATTATGTAAACTGTTGTAGACTAAAAGGTGGGTGGTGAATAAAAATGTATCGCAATTCGATACTTAAACAAATAGTTATATTTATAATCGGCAGTATCATCAACGTTGGTATGTTCTGCCTTTCAAAATACGCAGGCTTTCCCGTATGGGCGGATTTTGCGGGCAGTGTGTATATAACCGCGCTTGCAGGACCTGTTGCGGGTGCGCTGTCGGTAATTCTGCACACGCTTATTACGGTCATACTGATTGACGGCGCGTACGCGCTGTGGCTGGGTCTTCCCGCACTGCTCGTTTGCGCGGTGATATACTTTTTCAGGATACGCGAGATACCTTTTTCGTTTTTAAACGTATGCGCGTTCGGATGTATATCTGCGCTCATCAATTTTGTCTGTCTTTATATTTCATTTATACCGACAGACGTTGCAGGCAGACGCGCAGTGCTTGCAACGGTGATAGTTGACAGGTTCACCTGCATCTTCACAGCGGCGGGTATTGCCCTTCTGGAAGCGTGTCTTACAGCGCTTGTGTTCTTTATAGCATTCTTGCTTACACCGAAAAACGATGAGAAGTTAATTTTCAAAAGATAATATTTTAACGGCGGAAAAGCTTCCGCCGTTTTTTTATTCTATTTAGTTAATGGATAGGTTAAAATGTCAAATCCGAACCTGTTTTAAAAAGGCGGATTTTCACTTTTACTATGTTAAAATACTCGTAAATCCGTCAGGATTTACTGCGTTTTGTGCCTTGTAAAATCAAAA
>JAZPZR010000163.1:0-2724 GCA_045544795.1 Eubacteriales bacterium | reverse complement strand
TAAAGACTACTGCACCTTACTCACCTGCACCCCCTACGGCATCAACACAGAGCGTCTGCTTGTGCGCGGACATCAGGTAGATGCATCGCAGAAAAACAACGTCTACATTTCAAACGAGGCTTACCGCATAGAAACGCTGATAGTCATGCCCTTCGTGGCACTGCCTATTATCGTGGTTTTGCTTATTTACGTTATGTTCAAGCCAATCAAGAAAGAATCTTTGGATTAAGGAGAGAGTATGAAAAAAATCACTCTGCTTTTATGCATTGTAATGATTATCTGCGCCCTGCTTCAGCCATGCGCTTTTGCAGAGGCTCAGAATTGCACTCTGACGTTATCGTATTCTAAAAACAACGTCGCTTTTTCCGATATGGAGATAAATATCTACCGCGTGGCAGACCTGAATTTTGAAAAGACCGCGCCCTTTGACAAATACCCCGTATCTGTATCTGATGTTAAATCGCAGACTGAGTGGTCGGCTATTGCCTCTACCCTTTCAGGCTACGTGCAGGCAGACAAACTGACGCCCTGTAAAAGCGCCAAAACAGACGCAAACGGCAACGCGGTTTTTGAAGCGGTCGAGGTCGGATTATATCTTATCGGCGGTGTCGCGGTGGAAAACGGCGGTAAAGTATTTACCTTTTACGACAGTATGCTGTTTTTGAAAGAAGACGTAACGGTAAAACCGAAATCGGAAGAGATTACTGTGCCGAAAAAGGAGTATTCGGTCATAAAACTGTGGAAGGACAGCGGTAAGGACCGCCCCGAAACCGTGACGGTAGACATACTTAAAAACGGCGCGCTTGCCGAAACCGTTTTACTTAATGAAAGTAATAACTGGCAATAC
This sequence comes from Eubacteriales bacterium, assembly GCA_045544795.1. Classification (GTDB taxonomy): domain Bacteria; phylum Bacillota; class Clostridia; order Oscillospirales; family QAKW01; genus RGIG9041. The sequence goes on along the minus strand of JAZPZR010000163.1, from coordinate 1,877 downwards.
ACCTTTACAACTGAGGATATGACGGCAAACTGGTCGGTCGTTGAAAAAAACGTTGCAGACGGATATACCGTGACGGTTACCGAAAAGGACAGTTCGTTTGTTATCGTAAATACAAAAACCGATATAAATAATACACCCTCTGTCGACACAGGCGACAATTCACCGATTGAAATTTATATACTCGCATTCTGCATATCGGGTCTTATGCTCATAATCCTCGGCATTGCAAAAAGGAGACGAGAAAATGCGGATAAAAAGTAAGTGGATAATCCTTTTGGGGTCTTTAGTGCTTGCATACGGACTCGGGCTTTTGATATTTACGCAGGCGACGGTCGGTAAAATGCAAAAGCAGTCGGAAGAGCTTTTGCTGCAGGCGCAGAGGATGATTACCGATAAAACCGTCGGTACGGCTTATGAATATTCAGAGGCAAAGATGCCTGCCGCGCAGATAAACGGTGAGGATATTATAGGCATTATTGAATTTGACAGTCCGCGCGTGATCCTTCCGTTAGGTGACGGCTGGAAAAAGGGCATATCCTACCCAAAAAGATTTTCAGGCTCGGTCTACGACAATTCACTCGTTATCGGCGGTTATTACAGCGCGGGGCAGTTTGACTGTCTTAAAAAGACGGATATCGGCGGCACTGTCACCGTGACAGACATGACAGGCGCACAGTTTTCATACAGAATTACCGATATAAAAAGAAAAAAATCTGCCGATGCAGATTTTTTAAAGGACAGCGCATACGATATCACACTTTTTGTACGCGACACAAAATCGCTTGAGTATATCATCGTACGCGGCTCGGATCTATAAAAAGCAGATGGGAAAATCCCATCTGCTTTTTAAATTCCGTACCTTTTGCGGTACTCCGTCGGTGTAAGCCCCGTTTGGTTTTTGAAAAATACCGTAAAGTAAGCAGGCGATGAAAAATTCATGCTTTCCGAAACCTCCGAAACGGTGGCGCCGGAAAGCAAAAGCCGCTTGGCTTCGGTCCTGCGCAGATTATGATAATAGCTTTTCGGACTGATTCCTGCATAGTGGTAAAACAGTTTTTTCAAGTAGCTTATGCTGATATAATTTGCCTTTGCAAAATCCTCTGCACAAAGGTTACGGTTTACCTCCCTTTGCATCATTTGGACAACGGCGCTGTAGGTTTTCGCGCCCGCCGTGACGCAAAGGCTGTCTGTCGCCTTACTTTCCTGCGATAAACGCAAAAACAAAGCGGAAAGCCTGCAGCTTATTTCAAAAAGAGCAGTCGGGTCACCGTCGCTTTCACGCAATACGCCTGCAAGCATCCCCACCGTTTTTACGTACTCCTCGTGAAGCGCGGAGGACAGATGCATGACCCCCTCTTTTAAACTCTGCGGCAGATCGCCGTTTAATTTAAAGGATACGTTAAGCACGTGCGGTGACGAGTTCTGGTCGGAACGGATACGGTGAAACTCGTTAGGAGCGTGAAAAATAATATCTCTCTCCCCCATCTTATAGATCTTCTCGTCCTCGGTAACCTCGATTATGCCGTCAAGAACGTATACCACCTCAAAAAAGTCGTGCTTTTCCCCCAAAAAAGTAAAATCCTTTGAAAACCTGCGGTCAAACACCTTGTTAAAAAATTCCGTTATCTGAAAGGAAGTGTTTACTGTCCGAAACATATTACCATCCTATTTTAGTGTCTGAATTATAAAGTTTAGTATCTTTTTTCACATTGAATTATGATTATAGACTCGGTATACTTAGGTTAAAAGGTCAAATCCGAACCTGTTTTAAAAAGGCGGATTTTCACTTTTACTATGTTAAAATACTCGTAAATCCGTCAGGATTTACTGCGTTTTGTGCCTTGTAAAATCAAAAATCCGCACTTTTTAAAATCTGC
>JAZPZR010000162.1:0-17378 GCA_045544795.1 Eubacteriales bacterium | reverse complement strand
GGATAATATCCTCCCCTACTACCCCTCCGTCTCGCTTCGCTCGACACCTCCCCTGACAAGTGGAGGCAAATCAGAGTGTTCCTTTTCTTCACGGTCTGTGCCTTTTTTGAAAGTCTCAAAAAAACACTCGGAAATCCGAGTGTTTTTTTATTAAAGACCTTTTTTTGTGATATCGAGAAGATTGGTAGTAAAAAGAGCAAGTGTGTCATAAAATGCCTCAAGCTCATTTTCGCCTATTCCGATATTTGCCTGTGTTACCGCTTTATTAACAAGCCCCGCTATTTCAGCACCGATCTTTTTACCTGCATCTGTAAGCGTGATACGTGCGCGGTAAAGATTATCACCCTCACTTATCTTTTCAACATATCCACGCTTTACAAGCTCGGAAACCGTGCGCGATACCGCCGCCTTATCCTTGTCTGTAAACTTACAGAGTTCTGCCGCCGTGATCCCCTCAGGCTTACTGAGAAGCGCAACGATACACTGCGCATGCGAGCCCTTAAGCCCGTACTGTTGCATTGCATTTTTCTCGATTTTCTGAATATATCTGTTGATCGCCGCTATCGCAAGCGAAAATTTAACGTATCTGTCCACCATAATTATTTTTCTCCTTTCTGATGTATATTGATGATATCACGAAAACGTTGTGAAGTCAACAAAAAAGTACCCTTTAGGGCACTTTTTGTTGATTTTTATAATATCCAGCTTCCGTTTGTAAAATCGGGGAAAGCTACGGGCATTCCGCCCTTTGCAAGCGACTCCTCCGAAAGTGCGGTAACTGCCATCCACGATGCCATATCATACACGTCAATAGGCATCGGTCTGTTTTCAATAAGGCAATCCACAAAGTCGCGTATGCAGAGATAATCCATACCGCTGTGACCGCCCTGAATTCCGTCCTCAAGATACTGCTTCCACACAGGATGCATCCACTCTTTTTCATACTCCTCGGCATTACCCTGTACCTGCTGCCAGGTAGGATGCTTTCCGCCCGGAGCCATGGTACAAAATGAATCGCTGTCATATTTATACGATGCCTTTGACCCGTAAATATTGAGGTTAAAGCTGCCGTAAGTAGGAAGTGACGTTATAAGCTTAAGATCTATGGTCTGCCCGCCCGCACACTTTATTATTGTTGTTACGATATCGCCCTGATTAAAACGAAGGTCTGCAACGTCCTCCATTCCCTCATCCCTTATATACGTTTCAAGACCGACTGCCTTTGACGAAAAAGAGGAAAGGGACACAAAGCGGTTGCCGTGATTGATATCAAGTATCTTTGCAAGAGGTCCGAGCTCATGCGTAGGATAGTTTTCGCAGTTACGGTTAAGATAGTTGCGAAGACGGTAATGACGGATCTTAATTCCGTTTGATATCTCATCGCGCAGATCATGCTCATACGACCCTTCAACGTGTGCTATATCACCGAAAAAGCCTGATTTTGCCATGTGGAGCAGCATCATCTCACGCTTGCCGTAGCAACAGTTTTCAAGAAGCATGATAGGGGTTTTTGTCTGCTCGTAAGTATTTACAAGATCCCAGCACTGTTTAACGCTGTAGGCGCCCGCAACGTCACTGCCCACCGCCTTACCCTTTTTCATAGCGTAAATCGCAAGAGGAATATGCGACTCCCACGCTGAAGCAATTATGACGGCGTTTACCTCATCATTATCTATAAGTGAGTAGGGGTCGGAGGTACCGAATACCTCCACCCCGTATTTTTCTTTTATTCTGCTTTTAGCATAGTCCACTCTGTCGGGAAAAAGATCGCAGACACCGACAACCGTTGCCCTGTCACCAAGGCTCATTATCCTTGATATAAGACCCGGCGCGCGCTGTCCGTAACCGAGTATGCCAAATTTTACTTTATTCATTAAAATGCCTCGTTAAAAAGCCAGAGTCCGTTTGTAAAGTCGGGGAACTCAACAGGAGCGCCGCCCTTTGCAATTGAATCCTCTGAGAGAGCTGTTATTGCCATCCAGGTTGCCATATCGTATACGTTGATAGGCATGGGTCTGCCCTCAAGAAGTGAATCGGCAAAATCAACAAGCTCAAGCCAGTCCATACCGCCGTGACCCTTTTTGACACCCTCTGCCTCGTACTTTTTCCAAAGCGGATGCAGCCACTCTTCCTCATAATCCTTAGCGTTGCCCCACTGCGGCTTCCAGCTCCACTCGCACTTATGATGCTCGGGGTTGCCGTTTTCATAAACCGACTCGGTATCCTCAAAGTACATACCCTTTGTACCGTGAACGGTAAAGTTTCTCGAATATGAACGCGGAAGCGTTGTCTCAAGAGTAAGACGTACTGTCTGACCGCCTGCACAGGTAATAATCGTTGTAATAACGTCACCCTGATTAAAGCGCTGATTCTGAAGGTCAGCATACTTTTCGGGGTTATCCTTTATAAACTGCTCAAGACCCGCAGCCTTTGACGAGAAGGATGAAAGGCTTAAGAATCTGTTACCGTTGTTGATACCGAGAATTCTTGCGATAGGTCCTATCTCATGTGTAGGATAGTTTTCGCAGTTGCGGTTGATATAGTTTCTGAGTCTGTAGTGACGGATGATATTACCGTCTGCGATCTCACCGCGAAGGTCGTGACAGTATGCGCCGTCCATATGTACGATCTCACCGAAAAAGCCCTTTTGCGCCATATTGAGACACATAAGCTCTTTTCTGCCGTAGCAGCAGTTCTCAAGCATCATGATAGGAGTCTTTGTCTCCTCATAAGTCTTTACAAGATCCCAGCACTGCTGAATGCTGTAAGCGCCCGCAACCTCACAGGCAACTGCCTTGCCTGCCTTCATTGAATATATTGAAAGCGGAATATGCGCCTCCCAAGCGGCAAATATATAAATTGTGTTTACGTCGGGGTCATCAATAAGCTCATAAGCATTTTGTGTACACTTACAGTCATAGCCGCCCTTTGTCTTTACCTTTTCCTGAGCCGCGAGCATTCTGTCCTCAAACAGATCGCATACACCTACGATCTCTACCTTCTCGGGCATATCAAGAAGAAGTGAAAGCATACCGCGGCCGCGCTGACCGTAGCCGATAACACCTGCTTTAATCTTATCCATAGTATTTTCCTCCAAAATCTTTACACAAGCGGATTGTGTGTGTTATACTGTCATTATATCGAGCCAAAACAATTGTGTCAATAATAAAAAGGTTATATTTTATACAAATTCGGCTCATTTCAGGTGAATATGGAAAGATATCTTGATAAAGTAATACAGATAGAACGGTTTAAGACCTGCTTTGAAGGACACTATGCGGGTAACTATAACTTCACAGGCGAGTTTCATCCATTCTGGGAGATCGTGTACGTGCTTGACGGTACCGTAAACGTATCGGGTGACGAGCGTGTGTACACTCTGCACAAGGGTGATATGATATTTCACAAGCCGATGGAGTTTCACAGAATATGGTCGCACGGCGGTAACGAGATACACGTGCTTATAATGAGCTTTCGCGCCAGCGGTACGCTGATGTCTCAGCTTGAAAACCTTGTACTGTCTCTCGATTCTGAAAGAAACGCTCAGATGGATGCGCTGATTTCATACATGCGCTCCAACTTTACAAACGACAGCAACAACTTCGGACGTGAGATGCGTAATGCATGGACTAAAAAGCGCGGACAGATACAGGTAACTGTCAATCTGCTTGAAAACTTTCTGATATCCCTCCCCACCGAAAGCATGCCTGCAAAAAAGCGCGAAAAAGAAACGATTGCAGAGACCTACAAGCAGATAATCGAGATATTAAACGAAAACGTCGACGGTTGGATAACCATCGACGAAATTGCATTGCAGTGTAATTTTTCGCCCGCACAGATAAAGCGGGTATTTGCAAAGTACTCGGATATCGGCATACACAAGTATTTTCTCAAATTAAAAATCGCCGCAGCAATCAAGATGCTGGGCGACGGTAAAGACATATCTGAAATAAGCCGAACACTGTCATTTTCAAGTCAAAATTATTTTTCGGGCGCATTTAAGCGGGAGACAGGGTTTTCACCGACTGTCTACCGCGAAAAAATACTCCGATCGTAATCTGTCGATTACAATGTCTTAAGAAAATCAAGAAGACTGCGACGTTGAGCAGGTGAAAGTCTTATAATAACCGACTCAAGCTCATCAACATAGCCTTTTTCATCAAAAAAGGTATGAAGAGACACACCGAGTGCTTCACAAATATAAGACAAGTACTCAACAGTAGGCTGCTTATTGCCAAGCTCGATATCACGAAGATAGCTCTGTGATACGCCGGCAAGATTTGCAAGCTTGTTAACTGTTACACCTTTCTTTTGCCTAAGTTCCGTAATTCTTTTTCCAACTTCCATAAATACCTCTCTACAGGATTCGACATTATATACATATTAGCATGTTTTTTCACATTTGTTTACATTTATTGTGATAAATCAAACATATCTTAAATATACAGATAGGAAAATATCTTTAAAACTAGTCATCAGCATGTCAGACGTTAACAGATAGTCCATAATTGCAACTATACAACTGTTTATCGCATTAAAGCAGTGAATATTTATACAATTTCAAATATGGATTTTTAAGAACAATTCTATATCTATAGATTTATCAATTATACATGTTGTTAAATGAAACATATTGTAGTATTTACTACAATACTATATAATAATATATAATATATAGCATAAACAGAAAGGATGTTAAAAATGCTGACAGAAAATAAATTTAAAAATGTAAAATTTTTAATATCATACCCCGACGGGTTTGATGATACGAAAAAATATCCGCTCGTTGTTTTTTTGCACGGCGCGGGAACGGTATCCGATAGCACCGAAAAATTAAAAGACAACATTGCTTTTAAAAACATTTGCGAGCGTCAGACAAAATACAATTACATAGTTCTTGCTCCGCTTTGTCACACCACAAACTGGAACGAAGTAATGGGAACGCTTATCGAGCTTGTTGACAATACAAGAAAGCTTGAATACGTTGATATAAATCACGTTCACCTTACCGGCAACAGCATGGGCGGCTACGGCGCGTGGATGCTTGGCGGGCTTCGTCCCGATTGGTTTGCAAGCCTGATGCCCGTATGCGGCGGCTCGATGGTATGGCATGCAAGAGCCACACTCAAAAGCGTGCCGATACGCACCTTCCACGGTCTGCGCGATACTGTCGTAGACCCGATCGAAAGCCTTGAGGCTGTAAAGGCAGTAAACAAAAACGGCGGATATGCTGAGCTTATCCTCTTCCCCGATCTCGGTCACAACTGTTGGGACAGGGTGTTTACAACCGAAAGCAACTATGAATGGCTGCTCAGATACTCGACCGACCGCGAAAACGCTCAGGCGGACAAATTAAGCGGAGATTATTACGGATAAAATACACCCTTACATACAGTTAACGATTTAACTATTAAAAAAGTCACAAAAAACCAAAAAAGTTTTTTGTGACTTTATTTTATAGAATAGTTACGTCCTCTTCACCGTTTACAAAGCCCTTTGTTATCACGACTTTTTTTACGTTTTCCATTGAAGGTACGTCGTACATAACGCTCTGCATTGTTTTTTCTATAATGGCGCGAAGACCGCGGGCACCCGTTTTATTTGCGATAGTTTTTGTTGCAATTTCCTTAAGTGCGTCTTCTTCAAACTCAAGCTCGATATCATCATAAGAAAAGAGCTTTTTATACTGCTTGGTTATCGCATTTTTAGGCTCTTTAAGAATACGGAGCATTGCCGCATCGTCAAGCTCGTCAAGAGATACAAGAACAGGGAGTCTGCCGACGATTTCGGGAATAAGTCCGTACTTTACAATATCGTACGCCTCGACGTTCTGATATATCTCGGAAAGCGATTTTTTGCCCGTCTCTTTAAGCTCGGCGCCAAAGCCGAGACCGCCGTTACCCTTAATGCGTTTTTCAACGTTTTTCTGTATACCGTCAAACGAGCCGCCGCATATAAAGAGGATGTTTTTTGTATTTATATGCAGAAATTCCTGATTAGGATGCTTTCTGCCGCCCTGAGGCGGAACGTTTGAAACGGTACCCTCAAGGATCTTTAAAAGCGCCTGCTGAACACCCTCACCGCTTACGTCGCGGGTGATAGACATATTTTCGCTCTTACGCGAGATCTTGTCTATCTCGTCAATATATATGATACCCTTCTCAGCGCGCGCAATATCGAAATCTGCCGCCTGAATAAGCTTTAAGAGTATATTCTCGACGTCCTCACCCACGTAGCCTGCCTCGGTAAGAGTCGTCGCGTCTGCAATTGCAAACGGGACACCGAGTATTTTGGCAAGCGTTGATGCAAGGTAGGTCTTGCCCGAACCGGTAGGACCGACAAGAAGAATATTGCTCTTCTGTATCTCCACACCGTCGTCGGTATCGTCAAGATTGAGTATGCGCTTGTAGTGGTTATAGACCGCAACGCTGAGCGCTATTTTTGCGCGGTCCTGACCGATTATATAATCGTCAAGGTATGACTTTATCTCATGAGGAGTGTGAATCTCGATATCAAGCGGCGTCAGATCCTCACAAGGCTCATCCTCGACGTCAAAATCAAAGCCGAGCATCTGCGCGCAAAGCTCAACGCACTCATCACAGATAAACGCTTCTCTGCCCGCAATAAGCTTTGCCGCCTTGCCCTCAGGCTTACCGCAAAAGGAACAGCGGTTGCCTGCCTTGTTTGTATTTTCTGCCATTGTTACCTCGAAGCTATGACCTTATCAATAAGACCGTACTCACACGCTTCCTCTGCCGACATGAAATTGTCACGCTCGGTATCACGCTCGATAACCTCAAGCGGTTTACCCGTAGCATCAGAGAGCATCTGATTAAGCTTTTTCTTCATTTTGATAATACGCTCTGCGTGAATCTGTATATCAGTTGCCTGACCCTGTGTACCGCCAAGAGGCTGATGGATCATTATCTCACTGTTGGGGAGGGCGTAGCGTTTGCCCTTTGTGCCTGCAGAGAGCAAAAATGCACCCATGCTTGCCGCCATACCGATACAGATGGTAGAAACGTCGCACTTGATATACTTCATCGTGTCGTATATCGCCATGCCCGCGGTTATAGAACCGCCGGGCGAGTTGATATAAAAGCTGATATCCTTTTCACTGTCCTGTGCCTCGAGGTAAAGAAGCTGTGCTACAACGAGAGAAGCCGTAACGTCATTTACCTCCTCTGACAAAAATACGATACGGTCATTGAGAAGTCTTGAAAAAATATCATAAGAACGCTCACCGCGATTTGTCTGTTCAACGACAACAGGTACTAAGCTCATAGTTTATCTCCTAAAAATTAAATTACTTGTCTTCTTTTTCCTCAGAAGCCTTTTTTGTTGATTTCTTTCTTGCAGAAACCTTTTCCTCGGTTATCTCTGCATTGTTCTTAATGAACTCAACTGCCTTGCCGACAGCAACGTCCATTGTAAGCTCTGTTGCGGGTATGTACATCTTAACCTGCTGGAGCTCCATCTTGTAGGTGTCAGCAATAAGCTGATACTCTTTTTCGATATCCTCATCAGCAACAACGATACCCTCAAGCTCTACGACCTTCTCAAGTGCAAGGCGTGTCTTGACCTGCTTTTCAGCCTCAGGCTCGTAGTTCTTCTTGAATGAGTCAACGTCCATACCCATGTATGAGAGGTACGTCTTAAGGTCAAGGCCTGAGCCCATAAGTCTCTGCTCAAACTCACCCATCATCTGATTTGTCTTCTGATCGATCATAACCTGGGGAATCTCAACCTCGGTATTTGCGAGAAGTGCCTCTACCATTGCGCTCTCAAGCTCTGACTCAGACTGCTGTGCCTTCTGCTCCTTAAGCTTTTTCTTGATGTCTGACTTGAGTTCTGCAAGTGTGTCAAACTCACTTACGTCTTTTGCAAACTCGTCGTCAACCTCAGGAAGCTGAACCTCTTTAACTGCGTTTACCTTTACCTTGAATACAGCAGCCTTGCCCTTAAGCTCCTCTGCATGATACTCCTCAGGGAAGGTAACGTTTACGTCACACTCATCACCTGTCTTTTTGCCGATAAGCTGATCCTCAAAGCCGGGGATGAAGGTGTTTGAACCGAGTGAAAGGTCATAACCCTCAGCTTTACCGCCGTCAAACTCAACACCGTCAACGTTGCCGCAGTAGTCGATGTTTACAGTGTCGCCTGAAGCCGCCTCACGCTCAACCTCAACGATTCTCTTGTTCTGGTTACGAAGAGTCTCAAGCTCGCTCTTAACCATTGTTTCTGTTACATTATAGACGTTCTTTGTGAGTTTTATACCCTTGTAGTCTTTTACTTCAACCTCAGGCTTAACAGTTACCTTTGCTGTGAAGGTGAAGCCCTCAGCATCGATCTCTGTGATCTCAACCTCAGGATTGTCAATGGGGTCAATGCCTGCTTCTTTAACAGCAGCCTCGTAAGCTGCAGGATAAAGCGCATTTACTGCTTCATCATAGAATACGCCCTCACCGTAAAGCTTCTCAACCATTTTTCTGGGAGCCTTGCCCTTACGGAAGCCGGGAACCTGCATCTTTGAAAGATTCTTTTTGAATGCAGCGTCAACTGCCTTTTTGAACTCGTCGCCCTTTACTTCAACAACAAGCTCAACAGTGTTCTTTTCTGTCTTTTTGTTTTCCTTTAAATTCATTTGAAGATACCTCCATTATATTAACTATATTATTTTATATATTAATTGGCGAAAAGTCAATAGCATCTGCAGAAACTAAGTAAAAGTTTATACCGAAACGCTCCCCCACGTCCGCTTTTCTGATGGATGCGGAGTGCAAATGGCCGTAATAGCATCTTTTTACGCCGAATTCCTGCATGATATCTATAAACTCCTGCGCGGTGTTTGAATCGAAGACGGGCGGATAGTGCATTATGACTATCCGTTCATTTTCAGGATCTGCGCACTCAAGCGAGCGCCTCAGCCTTCCCGCCTCGCGCGCAATGATCACCTTGTCCTCTTGCTTTGCCGACATACTCTCAAGCATCCAGCCGCGCGTACCGCACACGCTGATGCCGTCGACTGAAACCGCGCTGTTAAAAATAAAATCAACCGTAGTTATACCGTTTTCATTAAAAAAGCGTTTCATTTTGGTGACGGTATCCCACCAGTAGTCGTGATTACCCTTTACTATCAGCTTTTTACCGGGGAGTGAGTCGATAAGCTTGAAATCCGCAAGTGCCTCGTCAAGCGACATGCCCCATGATACGTCACCTGCTATAATGACAGTATCCTTTTCACCCACCGTTTTTTTCCAGTTATCACAAAGCTTTTGCGTGTAATTTTCCCAATTACCGCCGAATACGTCCATCGGCTTATCAACGCCCTCGGACAGATGGGTATCGCCTATGACAAAGAGTGCCACTTATCTTTTTTCCTCCAGAAATTTCCAATAATAAAAGCCAAAAAACAGGCTACAATAGATCATGAAAGGAGTTGAAACAACGATGGAAAGCAACAATAAGATACAGGGCGTAATGTGCAAAGTAACAGATTGTCACTATCACTCGATGGACAACAAGTGCACAGCAGGTTGTATTGAAGTGAACTGCTGTCACGACTGCAACTGTTCAGGCAGTAAGGAAGATATCACGTTTTGCTCGACTTACCGCAAAAACAGTTAACAAACGAATTCCTTTCAAGAAGAGCAACAACAGTTGCTCTTTTTCTTTTTTATATACCGAGGAAGCTGTAAACCGCTTTTGTCATCTCATCCTTTTCACATACGTCTTTAAAGCGGACGTCTGCATTTTCAAGGTTTGCAAGAGATGCGGGTATTTCCATACCTGTCATTGAATTAAGACGCTCAAACAGTTCAAACTCGTTATCGGTATTACTGTCACCGCCAAGACCTGAAATTACGCTTGCGGGGAATTTATAGGGGCTTGCAGTAGAAAGGATAACGCGCTTATTTTCAGCGGGAATACTCTCCGACACGCTGTAAGCAACAGCGGTATGGGGGTCCATTACGTAGTTATATTTCTCATAGGACTTACCGATAGCGGCAAGAGTTTTCTCCTCGTCTGCAAAACCGCCGTCAAACTCAGCCTTTATATCTGAAAGAAGCTTTGCATCAATCTCATATCTGCCGTCCTTTGAAAGACGTGCCATATAGTCTGCAGTCTTATCCGCATCAAAACCGCTTGCGATAAAGAGAAGTCTTTCGAGGTTTGATGAGATGAGGATATCCATTGACGGAGAAATGGTCGTATAGAAATCACGGTTTCTGTCGTAAACACCCGTTTCGATAAAGTCTGTAAGTACCTTATTGGTGTTGGATGCGCATATGAGTCTGCCGACAGAAAGACCCATTTTTTTAGCAATATAGCCTGCGAGGATATCACCGAAGTTACCTGTAGGTACAACAAAGTCGACCTTGTCGCCCATAGTGATATCACCTGATTTTACCATATCTGCATATGCAGAGAAATAGTAAACTATCTGAGGTACGAGTCTTCCCCAATTGATCGAGTTTGCCGATGAAAATGCCATTTTGTTATCAGCAAGCTTTGTAACAACGCTACTGTCACCGAAGATGTTTTTAACGCCTGTCTGACAGTCGTCAAAGTTACCCTCAAGACCTATAACGCCTGTGTTGTCACCCGCCTGACTTGTCATCTGTTTACGCTGTACCTCACTTACGCCGTGCTGAGGGAAGAAGACGAGTATCTTTGTTTTATCAACGTCACAAAAGCCCTCAAGCGCCGCTTTACCTGTATCACCCGAGGTTGCAACGAGGATGACCGTAGTCTTATCCTCACCCGACTTTGCGATTGCAGTTGTTAAAAGTCTGGGCATAAGCTGGAGTGCCATATCCTTAAAGGCACATGTCGGACCGTGCCACAGCTCAAGCACATAGTTATTGTCATCAAGCTTCTTTACAGGTGCGGGATGCGCACCGAATTTTGCATCGGTATAAGCACCGTTTATGCAGTTTTCAAGCTCAGCATCGGTATAATCTGTCAAAAACTTTGACAAAACGAGCTTTGCACGAAGCTTGTAATCCATATCGACAAGGCCGTTTATCTCAGCCTCTGTCAATGACGGAAGAGACTCAGGCATGTACAGACCGCCGTCCTTTGAAAGACCGCGGATGATAGCCTCTGCCGAGTCAATACGTGTGTTTGCGTTTCTTGTGCTGACGTACTTCATTTTTTTCTCTTTCCTTTATGTAAAATTTTATATTTGAAATGCATCTTTAATATGATTTACGGATATCTTAAGCCGCTGTTTTGTGACCTCGATCACGTCAAAGCGGAAATCGTCACTGTCACAGTAGGACATATATCCGTATGCGGTTTTAATAAGCTTTTGCTGTTTATAAATATCAACCGCACAGGCGGGGGATGCGAGCATTTTACCGCTTCTCGCCTTTACCTCGACAAAAACGGTTGTATTTTTCTTTTGCGCTATGATATCTATCTCACCGAAGCGCGAATGAAAGTTGCGCCTGACTATCCTGTACCCGTGAAAAAACAGGTATATACAGGCAAGCGTTTCCGCGCGGTAGCCAAAGCCCTTCATATCTTTTTAAGAAAGGACGGGCGGTGTATCTCACACGGACCGTGAGCGCGTATCGCCTCCATATGCGCCTTTGTAGCGTAGCCCTTATGTTTTTCAAACGAGTACTCGGGGTATTTTTCAGAAAGTTCTGTTATATATCTGTCACGCGACACTTTTGCAAGAATACTTGCCGCGGCAATAGAGGGGCTGATACTGTCGCCCTTTACCACGGTACGCGTATTACACTCAAACCCGCGTGCGATATTGCCGTCGATAAGCGCGATATCGACCTTTTTTCCAAGACCTGCAACGGCACGTCGCATAGCAAGCATTGCCGCGTTGAGAATATTGATATCCTCTATCTCTTCAACGGTCGCAAAAGCTACCGACCATGCTGTCGCGTTCTCTGTTATATGGTCATAAAGCTCTTCACGCTTTTTTTCAGAAAGCTTTTTACTGTCGTTAAGAAGCGGATGGTAATAGTCGGGCGGAAGGATGACAGCGGCGGCATAAACGCTTCCGCAAAGACAACCGCGCCCCGCCTCGTCAACACCGCAGATTACGGCATTTCCCTTTTCGCGTTCCTCGTTTTCAATAATAAATTCAAGCATCGGGCGCCTCCAACGAAATCCTGCCGAGCTTGCCTGCGCGGAATTCATCCATAATAATTTTCGCACAGCGCTCATAATCGTAATCACCGCCGCGAAGTAAAAAGCCGCGGCGCTTACATATGCCCTCGTATATTTCAAGCGGCTCGGCGTCCGTTATATCTACACCGAAGCGGTTTGGGATCGCCTCGGGGTATTTGTCGCAAAGTGTTTTTATAAGCTCAAGCGCAAGCGTTTCAATATCAATTACGTCGTCCTTGACGGCGCCTGTAAACGCAAGGTTAAGACCCACCTGCACGTCCTCAAATTTATTCCAGAGAATTCCGGGGGTGTCTAAAAGTTCAACGTCGGACGAAAGGGTTACCCACTGACCGCCGCGGGTGACACCGGGTCTGTCCTCGGCAACAACGGCGCGCTTTCCGCAAAGTGAGTTTATAAGCGTGCTTTTGCCTGAGTTGGGAACGCCCGCGATCATCATACGGACCGTCATTTTCATGCCCTTGCTTGCGTAGCGCTCTATCTTATCGGCGAGCGCACGGCGGACTGCAGGCAGAATTTCCTTTACGCCCTTGCCTGTAGGGTTACTTACAAGCACACATTCTCTGCCTATCTTTTTAAAGTAGTTTACCCAACGCGAAGTGACGTCGGGGTCGGCAAGGTCGCACTTGGTTATTATCATAAGACGCTTTTTGTTTGCAAGAAGCCTGTCAAAATCGGGATTTTGCGAAGCGCGGATACAACGCGCATCGACAGTTTCCGCAACGATATCGACAAGTGATATGTTTTTTTCAATATATCTGCGGGTTTTGGTCATATGACCGGGAAACCACTGAATATTAATATCTGACATTTAATTCACCTTTCCGAAAGGAGATAATCTGAACAGCAGTTTTCCGAATATGTCATGCTCATGAATATCGCCGATTTTTTCATATCTGCTGTCAAGCGACACACCGCGGTTATCACCGAGCACGAAAACGTGATCCTTTTCGACAACGTGAGGCATATCAACTGTCTGAGGAACGGTAAGCTGACCGTCAATATAGTTTTCGTCAAGCTTTTCACCGTCAACGTAAACACCCGAAAAGTCAATGTTTACAGTCTGTCCCTCGGTCGCAATGACGCGCTTTACAAGCACCTCGTCCTCACTTTCAGAATAAAAGCAGACGATATCTCCCCTTTTGGGAGTATAAAGCACATCCGACACTACGATACGTTCGCCGTTTTTAAGGGTGTTGTTCATAGACGGGCCGCTGACAACAAAAATCCTGAACACGAAAGTGAACAGAAGCAATACAACTACCGCTGATACGACGACCGAGTCGAGTATTTCATATATTGATGATAACATTTTATTTAACGGTTTCATAGTTTGACCTCAACAATATTTTTTCAATATAACATTATATAACATAAATATATTTTTTTCTATAGTTAAACTATAGAATTTTAAAATAATTAACCGATTTTTAACTACAATATAAACAAAAGGAGTTTCGAAAAATCGAAACTCCTTTTTTTAAATTCCAGCGTAAACTTAAATTACTTAAGCTCAACCTTAGCGCCAGCCTCTTCGAGCTTAGCCTTGATAGCCTCAGCATCGTCCTTTGAAGCGCCTTCTTTAACAGCCTTGGGAGCGCTCTCAACGAGCTCTTTAGCTTCCTTAAGGCCAAGACCTGTAAGCTCACGAACAACCTTGATTACGTTGATCTTCTTGTCGCCAACGTCAGCAAGGATTACGTCGAACTCTGTCTTCTCCTCTGCAGCAGCAGCTGCGGGACCTGCAGCAGCAACTGCTACGGGAGCAGCAGCGCTTACACCAAACTCTTCCTCGATTGCTTTAACGAGGTCTGCAAGCTCCATAACGTTAAGAGCTTTGATATCTTCAATAAACTTTGCAATATCTGCCATTGTTAATTTCCTCCAAAAATAAATTTTTAATTTTAATTATAATTTTATGCGTAACTCTTACGCGGGGGTAGCTTCGTTCTTCTGATCTGCAACTGCCTGAAGAGCGCGTGCAAGACCTGAAATGTTTCCATTGAGAGCGTAAAGAAGCATACAAAGAAGCTGCTCTCTGTTCGGCATTTTTGAAAGTTTCTCAACCTCAGCTACGCTGATAGCTGCGCCTTCCATGATACCGCCTTTGATTTTAAAGTTGTCATGCTTTTCTGCAAACTCACCGATGATCTTCGCAGCTGTTACGTGATCATCTGAAAGTGCAAGAGCTGTTGTACCGTTAAGAATTTCATCAAGACCCTCGATACCTGCCTCTTTAGCAGCGAATCTTGTAAGAGTGTTCTTAACAACCGTGTACTTAACGCCTGCTTCTCTGAGCTGCTTACGGAGTACTGTATCATCAGCAACTGTGATACCGCTGTAATCTACGAATACACCTGTTGTGCAACCCTTAAGCTGTTCTGTAAGCTCTGCTACAACCTGCTGTTTTGCTTCCAAAACCTTTTTACTGGGCACTTTTGTTTCACCTCCGGAATTTAATAAATAAAAATGCTCCCGGCAGACAGACGGGAGCATCGGAAATGCATAGAAATCAAATCTCCTCGGCGGGCAAAATTAAGCGTTTAAAACGCGCCTGCTGTCTGCGAAGTATTTTCAACTTGATTATTTTAACACATCAGAATTGATATGTCAAGTGTTTTACTGCATTTTTGCAGTATTGACCTTAACACCGGGGCCCATTGTAGATGCTACAACGCAGCTTCTTACGTACTGACCCTTTGCTGCTGACGGACGAGCCTTGAGAATTGCACCCATAAGAGTGTCAAAGTTCTCTGTAAGCTTCTCTACACCGAAAGAAACCTTACCCATCGCGCAGTGGATGATGTTGGTCTTGTCGAGTCTGTACTCGATCTTACCTGCTTTGATTTCGTTTACAGCCTTGGTAACGTCCATTGTTACGGTACCAGCCTTGGGGTTAGGCATAAGACCCTTAGGACCAAGAACACGACCGAGACGACCTACAACGCCCATCATGTCGGGTGTTGCAACTACAACGTCAAACTCAAACCAGTTTTCGTTCTGGATCTTCGGAATAAGATCCTCTGCGCCAACGTAATCAGCGCCTGCTGCCTTTGCTTCTTCAGCCTTATCGCCTTTAGCAAAAACAAGTACACGGGTGGTCTTACCTGTACCGTGCGGAAGAACTACGGCGCCTCTTACCTGCTGATCAGCATGTCTTGAGTCAACACCGAGCTTTACATGTATTTCGACTGTCTCATCGAATTTAGCTTTAGCGCCCTTGATTACAAGGTCCATAGCCTCTGCTGTCTCATAAAGCTTTGCAGAGTCACGGAGTTTTGCGCTTTCGAGATATTTTTTTCCTCTTTTCACCTGTTAAATCCTCCATTCGTGGTTATTGCGGAAATTTCCTCCCACATTACAAGAAACAAATTATTCTTCGACTGTTACGCCCATGCTTCTTGCAGTACCTGCAATCATGCTCATTGCAGCCTCAACAGTTGCTGCGTTGAGGTCAGGCATCTTCTGCTCAGCGATCACTTTAACCTGATCCTTTGTGAGCTTTGCTACCTTTGTCTTATTCGGAACGCCCGAACCGCTCTCGATACCTGCTGCCTTTTTAATAAGAACAGCTGCAGGCGGAGTCTTTGTGATGAAAGAAAATGAATGATCCTGATATACTGTGATAACAACAGGAATGATGTATCCGATATCGTTCTTTGTTCTTTCGTTGAACTCCTTAGTAAATGCCATGATGTTAACACCGTGCTGACCGAGTGCCGGACCAACAGGCGGTGCGGGAGTGGCTTTACCTGCGGGAATCTGAAGTTTAATGTAACCTGTTACCTTTTGTGCCAACTTGAACACCTCCTAAAAAAATGTGGTAAAATAGCGGAAAGATATTCTCTCCTCCCACTCGCAGTGCACCTGCACTGCTATATAAACGCGACCATTCGCAGTTTATACAAAACCTATGCCTTACTTTACGGGCGTTACCTGTTCGAACGCCACCTCGACAGGCGTCTCCCTGCCGAACATTGATACCAAGACCTTAAGACGCTTGATGTCTGAGAAAACCTCCTCAACAACACCTGTACAGCCTGAAAAACCGCCGTCTATGATCTTGACGCTGTCACCCTTGGAAAACTCCTCGGTATAGATAACCGTCTCGACGCCGAGCTTTTTAACCTCTTCCTCAGTAAGCGGAATGGGAGTAGTCGTAGCGCCGACAAAGCCTGTAACACCGCGTGTGTTACGTACGATAAACCAAGTGTCGTTTGTCATGATCATTTTAACAAGAACGTAACTTGGGAACACCTTGCGCTCGTATTCTTTTTCTACACCTTTGTCGTTTTTCTCGATGACCTTTTCGGTAGGCACCCTGATATCGAAGATCATATCACCGAGCTTTCTGTTCTCGATGATCTTCTCAAGGTCTGCTGCTACCTTGTTTTCATAACCGGAGTATGTATGAATTACATACCACTGTGCATTGTCGGACATAATTTAATCTCCTAAATAATCCTGCGTGCGTTATTTACCCAAAAAGTGTGGGCAACTTATCAAGCGCGAACTTGAAACCGTTTATAAACGCAAAATCAAGCACCCATACGAAAACACCAACTACAAGAACAGTAACAAAAACAACGATCGTGTTTTTAAGAGTCTGCTTAGGTGTGGGCCAGATTATTCTTTTGAAAGTCTCGACTTTTACTTCCTTGAAAAAGCCGCCAATACGCTTGAAGATATTGCGCTTTTCCTTTTTAACGTTTTCTGCCATTTTCGGCTCCTCCTTAAACTCGAAGCAAATTACTTTGTTTCTTTATGCAGTGTGTGCTTTTTACAGAATCTGCAGTACTTGTTCATCTCGAGTCTGTCGGGATCGTTTTTCTTGTTTTTCATAGTGTCGTAATTTCTCTGCTTGCACTCTGTGCATGCCATTGTGATCTTTACGCGCATTCTTCGGCACCTCCTGTTTTGCCTCCCTGCTTAAATTATAGGATATTTTTTTGCACAAAAAAATAAGCCCTATGACAGGTAATTGAGATTATAACATGTCCTATACCCTGATGTCAATAGTTTTTTTAAAAAAATGATTCAGGTTTGACTTTTTATCCCTTATATTATATAATGAAAAAAATATTTTTCAATACACGGACGTGAAAAAATGCAAAAAAACATAGCTATACTTACAATGTCGCTTAATATCGGCGGCGCTGAAACACATATATTCGAGCTTGCATGTGCGCTGAAGCAAAAGGGACACAACGTAACCGTCTTTTCTG
>JAZPZR010000161.1:0-13020 GCA_045544795.1 Eubacteriales bacterium | reverse complement strand
GGATAAATAAAAATGCTTGTATCGTTTTCCTGCTTTATAAGATTACCGGCTTTGTCAAATGCACTTTCTACCGTTCTAACAGACGTTGTTCCTACACATATTACTCTTCGTCCTTCTTTTTTTGCCTTTAAAATCTCACTTGCTGTGTCGTCGGGCACGTAATAGTGCTCAGAGTGCATTATGTGTTGTGTAATGTCATCAACCTTTACAGGCCTGAAGGTGCCAAGACCTACGTGCAGTGTGACGTATTTTATAATCACACCTTTTTCTTCAAGTCTTTTTATAAGCTCATCGGTAAAATGAAGTCCGGCCGTGGGGGCTGCCGCAGATCCTAAGTGTTTTGCATATACCGTCTGATATCTGTCTTTATCCTCAAGCTTTTCTTTTATATAGGGCGGAAGCGGCATATTACCGATCTCATCAAGTATTTCATAAATATTATTACCGCTATAATCAAATCTGATAATACGCTTTCCGTCCTCTAAAATTTCGGTAACGGTACCTTTCATTTTATCAGAATACTCTATCACCTGACCGACCAAGGCTTTTCTGCCGGGCTTTACAAGAACTTCCCACTCATTTTTTGAAACAGATTTAAGCAACAGAGTTTCTATAACGCCCCCGCTTCCCTCTCTTTTTCCAAAAATCCTTGCAGGAATAACCTTGGAATTATTTAATACCAAAACGTCTCCCGATTTCAGAAAATCATAAACGTCATAAAAAAATTTATGGTCAATTTCACCTGTTTTTTTATCGACGACCATCAGCCTTGAATTGTCTCTTTTCTCAAGCGGTGTCTGTGCGATAAGATTTTCGGGCAAAAAATAATCAAAATCTTTAATATTCATATATAATTTATTCCTTTTTATTGACATAAAAAAATAATAATGATATATTATAATAATAAATTATATATTGAAAATCAATATTTTTCAATACATTATTTAAAAAGGAGAAAAAGAAATGAAAAAATGTGATGTAGGTATTATCGGCGCAACAGGTATGGTTGGTCAGAGATTTATTACTCTTCTTGAGAATCATCCCTGGTTTAACATTAAAGTATTGGCAGCTTCACCCAGAAGTGCAGGCAAAACTTATGCTGAGGCACTTGGCGGAAGATGGTGTATGGATACTCCTCTTTCTGATGAAATTGCTAATATGCACGTTTACGATGCTGTTGCTCAAAAAGAAACGATCGCTTCAATGGTTAAGTTTGTTTTCTGTGCAGTTGATATGACCAAAGATGAAATCAGAGCGCTTGAAGAAGGCTATGCAAAGCTTGAGTGTCCTGTTATTTCAAACAATTCTGCAAACAGATACGTTGACGATGTTCCCATGATCATTCCTGAAATCAATCCTGATCATGCTGAGGTTATTGCTGCACAGCGTAAAAGACTTGGAACAAAGCGCGGTTTTGTTGCAGTTAAATCAAACTGTTCTATTCAGAGCTACGTTCCTGCAATGAATGCGATTATGGAAAAGTATGAAATTGAGTCAGCTCTTGCATGTACATATCAGGCAATAAGCGGTGCCGGCAAAACTTTCGAGAGATGGCCTGAGATGGTTGATAACCTTATCCCCTTTATCGGCGGTGAGGAACAGAAGAGTGAGCAGGAGCCTCTTAAGATCTGGGGTAAGTTTGACGGTGAAAAGATCGTTAATGCAACCGCTCCTGTTATTACTACACAGTGTTTACGTGTACCTGTTTCAAACGGTCATACTGCGGCTGTATTTATTAAATTTAAAAATGAAAAGCCTTCAAAAGATGAGATTCTTAAGCTTTGGTCAGATTTTTCAGGTATTCCGCAGAAGCTCGAGCTTCCCAGCGCTCCCAAGCAGTTTCTCCACTATTTTGAGGAAGAAAACAGACCTCAGGCAAAGCTTGACAGAGATAACGAAGGCGGTATGGCTGTTTCTATCGGCAGACTTAGAGAAGACGTTCTCTTTGATTATAAATTTGTTTGCCTTTCGCATAACACATTAAGAGGTGCCGCAGGCGGCGGTGTTCTTCTTGCAGAACTTCTTTACGCACAGGGTTATATGGACTAAATCACATTGGAGGTAATCTTTAATGAGCGTATTTAAAGGCGCAGGTGTTGCTATTGTAACACCTATGTACGATGACGGAACTGTAAATTTTGATAAACTGGCAGAGCTGATTGAATTTAACATTTCAAACGGTTCGGATGCTATTATTGTTTGCGGTACGACCGGTGAAGCTAAAACACTTAATGACACAGAGCATAAAGAAGTGGTTAAATTTACGGTCAATACAGTAAATAAGCGTATCCCCGTAATAGCGGGAACAGGCAGTAACGATACAAGTTACTCTATTCAGATGTCAAAATATGCCCAAAACGTCGGAGTTGATGCACTTCTACTCGTTACGCCTTACTATAATAAAACGTCTCAGAAAGGATTGTATCTTCATTTCAAGGCGATTGCTGACAGTGTTGATATCCCATGTATTTTGTATAACGTTCCCTCAAGAACAGGAATCAATATCGAGATCGAGACTTATAAAAAGCTTGCAACAATAAAAAATATTGTCGCGGTAAAAGAAGCATCGGGAAACATTTCTCAGATCGCACAGATTTTTGAGCAATGTGATCTTGACGTATACAGCGGTAATGACGACCAGATCGTGCCGATAATGTCACTTGGCGGTATCGGCGTAATATCAGTACTGTCTAACGTCGCACCAAAGCAGACGCATGATATCTGTGAATACATGTTAAACGGTAACTATAAGAAGGCGGCTGAATTACAGCTTGCTTACCTTGATCTTATCGGCTCACTTTTTTGCGAAGTAAATCCCATCCCCGTCAAAACTGCATTAAATCTTATGGGAATGGATGTCGGACCTTTACGTTTACCCCTTTGTGAAATGAGTGAAGTAAATCGGTCACGTCTTGAAAAATCATTGAAAAAAGTAAACTTAATTTAGTATAGCGAGGATGTTTAAAATGACTGAAATTATATTATGTGGCTGTAACGGTCATATGGGTAAGACAATTTGCGAAGTTGCTTCAGCCCGTGAAGACATCAGCATTGTAGCAGGTGTTGATATAAAAGATGATCTGTCATCTCCCTTCCCTGTTTATAATAAAATCGAAAACGTAAAAGAAAAGGCTGATGTGGTAATTGATTTTTCACATCCTTCGCTTTTACCCTCTATTCTTGAATTCTGTATTAAAAATAAAATCGCTGCTGTTATTGCAACAACAGGAAACGATGAGGAAAACATAAAACTGATTCATGAATCTTCAAAGTCATGTCCTATCTTTTTTTCATATAATATGTCTCTCGGTATTAATCTTATAACCGACCTGATTACCAAGGCGCAGGCTGTTTTAGGCAACGAATTTGATATTGAAATAATTGAAAAGCACCACAATAAAAAAATTGATGCCCCCAGCGGAACGGCCCTAATGCTCGCTGATGCATTAAATTCAAACGGTGAATATACAAATGTATATGACAGACATTCAGTCAGAAAACAGCGTGAAAAGAATGAAATTGGAATCAGCTCGGTAAGAGGCGGAACGATTGTCGGTGAGCATTCTGTCATTTTTGCAGGAACTGATGAAACAATTGAAATCAAGCATACTGCTTTTTCAAAAAAAGTATTCGCAGTCGGTGCAATCAATGCTGCAGCGTGGCTTTCAAATCAGAACAATGGCATATACAGTATGAAGGATATGATATAAACCATTTAAAGAGTGCATTTTTGCACTCTTTTTATTTTGCGATTTTTACCGACATATTATTTCTTTTGTTAGCATTATAATCTCACTGTACGGAGGAATAATATGGAATTATTAAGATCAAAATTAAAATATATTGAAAACATCGGTATTAGCATTTTAAAATATGTATTTTCAGCACTTCTTGGGTATATTTTTTCAAAAGCTTCGATAAAAACTTATTTGTCCCCTTTCTCGCTTTCTTTTCTATCGGTGATACCTGAAACAAAATTTTCGGGTATATCATTTTATCTTGGCAGTTGTATCGGTTTTTTAACAAAGGATTTTTCACCTTATAATTTTAAATACATAATAGCTAATACCGTAATGTTTGTTGTTATTTTAATCATCGGAAACAAACAACTTTACAAAAGAGCATATTCACCGATAATTCCTTCGGTCATATGTCTGGTCACAGGACTCCCTTTCTTATTTATCGACAGATTTTTAACACTTAATTTACTTTTGCTGACTGCAGAGAGTATATTATGCGGTTGTATATCATACTTTTTAAGATATCTTTTGACGTCAATTAAAAATCGGGTCAGATTTGATTCTAAAGACTACATTTCTCTGAATATTACGGTTATAGTATGTTTATGTGCAATTGACGGTTATTTTCTGTTTGGTACGAGTCTTTTATACGTTGCGGTAATTCTGTTGTGTTATTTATCTGCACACTTTTTTGATATTAAAACGGTATTATTTTTCAATTTAACCGTATGTGCTGTGCCGGCGTTGTTGCACCCGCAAAATTTGAATAGCTTTATTTTGCTTTATTTACCGTCTGTTATAGCAAGTCTTATTGCGAGATACAGTATAAAGCATATTGTTTCTGCATACTTTTTAAGCTATATAAGTGTATACATCATATTTTTTGATTTTTCAAATCTCCCATTGATTGCGGCGCCTGTATATTCGGCGGCAATATTTCTGCTGTTGCCAAAAAACAGAATTAATGACATAACATCAATATACTTTAAGGTTAAGCAAAAAATTTCAAAGCAAAGCAACGACTTGAGTGATATATGTAAAAAACTTAATTTGTCACTTGCAGATACAATAGTATCACTGGAAAGAACAACGCAAACGATAAACGATGATGACAGCGTGAATAAAATCAAAAGATTTTTGCATAATAACAGGTGTAAAAACGTTGACGTTATATTTTTTTATGACGAGACAGGAAAATGTATAATTTCCGTTTCATGCAAGACTGAAGCAATGTTTTCGTTTGAAGCTTTAAAGAACAAAATTGAGGATATTACAAAAGAAAAGTACGTTATATACAATAGCTCGCAGGATGGGACAAGCATTTATTGCAAGTTTAAACAGCAGGATATATACAAAATTGATTGCTATGCAATATATAAGCCTAAAAACGGTGAAACAGTATGCGGTGACAGCGTTGTTGCGTTCAAATCTTCAAACGGATACTATAATATGATCATTGCTGATGGAATGGGTTCAGGCAAGGATGCTTTTTCCAAAAGTAATAACACAGTAATGATATTTAAAAAACTGTTTAAATACAACGTTGACTGTGAGACTGTTATCGAGACGGTTAATTCATCTTTTGATTTTATAAATGATGAGATCGGTTTTTCTACAGTTGATCTTTGCAGAGTATCACTTAACGATGCATCAGCTGAATTTATTAAATGCGGTGCATATAAAAGCTATATTTTAAGAAATCAACAGCTAACCACAATTGCATCGGGCGGGTTCCCGTTGGGACTTGATAAAAAAGCCTGCTTCATACAAAAAGATATATCATTACAAGATGATGATATTATTATAATGTTATCTGACGGTGTTGTTGCAGCGGACGAAAGCGTACAATCGGCAATTTTACTTTCAAAAAGCACAAATTCAGAAAACATTGCACGCGAGCTGGTTGATATAGCATATAAAAACACTCCAAAAGATCTTGATGATGATATGACTGTTATGGTTGCAAAAGTTACTAAAATACTAACATAAATGAGGCGAGAACAGTAAGAAACAGAGAATATAACGATTTTATAAACGAATGTGAAAGGATAGTCTGCGGCAAAAATAAAAAGAACAAAAATAGTATTATAGCCTTGATTATCTGTACAGTAATTATTATCCTGATTATTTTAACGATACTGCTCTGATATCTGTGACATTATTTACCAAACTGACATAGTATATATTGAAACCAACGAGTGAGGTGAATAACAGAATGTGTATTAAGAGTCTCTTTGATGACGATAACGGTTGCTTGTGGATCATCCTTATTGCGATCTTCCTTCTCTGCTGCTGCAACAACTAAACTAAAAGAATATAAAAGAAAAATAACTCCCTTGATTTTTTCAAGGGAGTTATTAATTTTATCAGACGTTAAATCTGAATAATACAACGTCACCGTCCTGAACGACGTATTCTTTACCTTCACTTCTTAAAAGGCCTTTGTCTCTTGCAACCGCCATTGTACCGCATTCAACAAGATCGTCATAAGTCACAATCTCTGCACGGATAAAACCGCGTTCAAAATCCGAGTGGATTTTACCTGCTGCCTGAGGTGCTTTGGTGCCTTTTGTGATCGTCCAGGCTTTTGTTTCCATCTCACCCGTTGTTATATAACTGATAAGATTGAGGAGCGAATAGCACTTTTCGATCATTCTGTCAAGACCGCTGCTTTCAAAGCCGAGGTCTGCAAGAAACATTGCCTTTTCTTCATCATCAAGCTCACTGATTTCCTGTTCTATCTGAGCACAGATAGTAAGAACCTCGGCATTTTCTGCTTTTGCTTTCTGTTCAACGAGTGCAACAAATTCGTTTGTTGCTTTTCCGTCTGCAAAATCAGAATCACTTACATTACAAGCATATATGACAGGCTTGTTTGTAAGAAGCTGAACTGAACGCATTATCAATTCTTCTTCATCGTTGAGCGATACTGTGTTTGCGAACTTACCGTCTTCAAGAGCTTTTTTTATTTTTTCAAAAAGATTAAGGTCGGTAAGATACTTTTTGTCTCCCTTGAGAAGCTTTTTAACTCTGTCGATATGCTTATCTACGCTTTCCATATCAGCAAAAATCAATTCAAGATTTATTGTTTCGATATCTCTGAGCGGATCGACTGAGCCGTCAACGTGAACTATGTTCTCATTTTCAAAGCAACGTACAACGTGTACGATCGCATCAACCTCACGGATGTTTGACAAAAATTTATTTCCAAGACCTTCGCCTTTTGATGCACCTTTAACAAGACCTGCAATATCAACAAATTCAATAACCGCAGGAACTATTTTCTTTGATTTACTGAGTTCGGCAAGAACATCAAGCCGTTTATCAGGTACACAAACGACGCCGACGTTGGGCTCGATCGTACAAAAAGGATAATTTTCAGACTGAGCTTCTGAATTTGTTATAGCATTAAAAAGCGTACTTTTACCAACGTTAGGTAATCCAACAATACCAAGTTTCATTAGTTTTCCCCTAATTTTAAAAATTCAATAAAATATGTACCGCGATTTCTATGCGGTACATATTAAGATAAGTTATTATTTGAGTGAAACAGCCTTTAAAGCTTTTTCTACAATACCGTTTGCATCAACGCCGAAGTGAGCAAGTACCTCAAGCGCAGGAGCGCTCTTTCCGAACTCGTCATTAACACCGTGACGGACAACAGGACATGCATATTCTTCAGCAAGCACTTCACAAACTGCAGAACCGAGACCGCCGATAACCGAATGTTCCTCGGTTGTGACAACAGCACCGCATTTTTTTGCGTACTCTACAAGAAGATCTTTGTCAATAGGCTTGATTGTAGAAATATTGATCACAGCTGCATTTATACCCTTTTGCGCAAGGATATCGGCGGCTTTAACAGCCTCAGCAACCATAAGACCAGTTGCAACTATAACAACGTCTGTGCCATCCTTTACAACATAGCCCTTACCTATTTCAAACTCATAATCATCGGGAAGGAACTGCTCAATAGGCATTCTGCCGAATCTGAGGTATACAGGACCGTTATGTTCGCAAGCGGCTTTTACGGCGAGTCTTGCTTCAACGGGGTCTGCGGGATTGATAACGACCATGCCGGGAATTGTACGCATGAGCGCAATATCCTCGTTACACTGATGTGTAGCACCGTCTTCACCTACGCTGAGACCTGCATGTGTAGCGCCGATTTTAACGTTGAGGTGCGGATAGCCTACAGAGTTTCTTATCTGTTCAAAAGCACGGCCTGCGGCAAACATAGCAAACGAACTTGCAAAAACTGTTTTACCTGATGCTGCAAGACCTGCTGCAACACCTATCATATTGCTTTCTGCGTTACCGCAATCAATAAATCTTTCGGGATACTGCTTTGAAAAAATTCTGGTCTTTGTTGCTTCAGCAAGATCGGCATCAAGAACGTATATATCATATTTTTCAGCAAACTCGGCAAGTGCTTTACCGTAGCTTTCTCTTGTTGCTTCTTTTATCATAATTATGCCTCCTCCTTAAGAAGTTTAATTGCCTCGGCATACTGCTCGTCGTTAGGTGCGCTGCCGTGCCATGAAACTATGTTTTCCATAAACGCAACGCCTTTACCTTTGACTGAATCAGCGATAATTACAGAGGGTTTGTCCGAACAACTATTAGCGCATTCAAAAGCTTTTTCAATACTGTCAAAATCGTGCGCGTCAGCATTTATAACGTTAAAACCAAAAGAAGCCATTTTTTCTTCAAGAGGCTCAGTTGACATAACGTCAACACATCTGCCGTCAATCTGTAAACCGTTACGGTCAATGATCGCGCAAAGATTTGTGAGTTTATACTGCGAAGCAAACATAAATGCTTCCCATACCTGTCCCTCTTCGATCTCGCCGTCACCGAGAATTGCGAACACGCGATAGTCTTTTTTATCAAATTTAGCTGCGAGCGCCATACCGCAAGCGGCTGAAATTCCCTGACCGAGCGAACCGCTGGACATGTCAACGCCGGGTATATTTTTCATATCGGGGTGACCCTGAAGGATGCTGCCCATTTTTCTGAATGTCTTTAAAAGTTCAACGTCAAAATATCCCTTTTCTGCAAGCGCGGCATAGAGAGCAGGACATGTATGTCCTTTAGAAAGAACCAATCTGTCTCTGTCTGCCATAGCAGGATTTTTAGGATCTATTTTCATTTCTTTAAAATACAAATAAGTGATTATATCCGCTATTGATAATGAACCGCCGGGGTGACCGGATTTGGCACTGTGTACCTGTTCAATAATATCGACACGAATTTTTCTTGCAATATCTTGCAATTGCTTTTTTTCTGTCTGTGTCATAATATGTACCTCCATTATTAATATTTATATTTTATATTTTTTTTCTTCTTATGTCAATAACATCTTGAATATATATCCAATAATTGTTATAATATTAAAAAATTTAGGAGGTAAAAATGAATCCATTGTCCGATTTATTAAGACCGCAGAACATTGATGATATTGTCGGTCAGAAGCATCTGCTTTGTAAAGGCAGTTTGCTTTACAAAGTTATTGAGAATGAAAAGATTACTAATATGATATTTTACGGACCGAGTGGTTGCGGTAAAACAACACTTGCTAACATAATTGCCTCCAAGAGCAAAAGAAAGCTTTACAAGCTAAATGCGACGACCGCATCGATCTCGGATATAAAAGACATAATTAATGATTGCAATATGTTTACCGCACCAAACGGTATTTTATTGTATCTTGATGAGATTCAGTATTTTAATAAGCGCCAACAGCAGTCTTTACTTGAATTTATAGAAAACGGAAAAATAACGCTTATCGCATCGACAACTGAAAATCCTTATTTTTACATTTATAATGCTATACTTTCCCGATGTACCGTTTTCGAATTCAAGCCTGTCCCGCCATCCGAGGTAAAACGTGCGATTGAACGCGCTATTGAAAAGTTAAAAAATGAACAGGGTGTTATTCTTACTCTTACAGACGAAGCAATTGACCATATCTCACATACCTGCGGCGGAGACGTCAGAAAAGCAATAAATTGTATTGAATTGCTCGTTGCATATTCAGGCGGAGACGGAGAAGAGGAAATTACGCTCGATATTGTAAAACAGTGCTCTCAAAAAAGCTCTATGAGATATGACCGCGACGGTGATCAGCATTACGATACGCTTTCGGCATTCCAAAAATCAATACGCGGATCTGATGAAAACGCTGCATTGCATTATCTTGCAAAGCTTATTGAATCGGATGATCTCCCCTCTATATGCAGAAGGCTTATGGTTATTTCATGTGAGGATATTGGACTTGCTCACCCAAATGCAATTACCATTGTTAAGGCGTGTATTGACAGCGCCATGGCGCTTGGCTTTCCCGAAGCAAGAATTCCGCTTGCACAGGCTGTAATTCTTCTCGCCACTGCGCCCAAATCCAACAGTGTCATCTGCGCTATTGACGCAGCCCTTAACGACGTAAGAATGGGAAAGGGTGCGGTTACACCTTCAGATCTTCGTGATTCTCATTATGATGGAGCAAAAAAACTCGGACACGGAGGCGGGTATAAATACCCGCACAGTTACGAAAACAATTACGTTAAACAGCAGTATTTACCCAACGATATCAAAGACGCCGTTTATTATACATACGGAAACAATAAATACGAAAAAGCAACTGAAGAATATTGGAAAAAGATAAAATGACACAAAAACAAAAAGTTAATTTTATAATTGAACAACTTGAGTTACTGTATCCTGATGCAAAATGCTCCCTTAATTACAGTGAACCGTATCAGCTTCTTATTGCAACACGGTTATCAGCACAGTGTACCGATGAAAGAGTCAATAAAGTAACGCCTGCTTTATTTAAACGTTACCCCTCACTTGAAGCCTTTGCAAATGCTGATTTTGATGAACTGTGTACATATATTCACTCATGCGGTTTTTTCAGAGGAAAAGCTGCAAGTATAATTGAGATGTCCAATCAATTATTAAACGATTATAACGGTCAGCTTCCCGACACGGTTGAAGAACTGACAAAACTATCGGGTATTGGCAGAAAAACAGCCAACCTGATTTGCGGAGACATATATAAAAAGCCTGCAATAATCGCAGATACACACTGTATAAGGCTCAGCAACAGGTTGGGACTTGTAAAAGATACAGAAGATCCTCATAAGGTTGAAAATCAGCTTGTAAAGATTATTCCGGCAGAATACAGAACAAAACTATGTCATAATTTTGTCCACCACGGACGCGCCGTTTGTTCCTCACGCTCTCCAAAATGCAACGAATGCACATTAAATGAGGTGTGCTCGTTTTACAAAAAAAGTCATAAATGATGAATTTAAAAAATCATAAAACATTTTAATTGACATTTATTAATATTATATATATAATATTTCAGTACGTATTTTTACTATTATTTTTCTTATACCTAAAAACGTATAACAAAAAAATTTAAGGAGGTAAATGATGAGAAAGAAAAAGACATCATTAAAAGAAAAAATAGTATTTTTCATTGTTGCAATTCTTATTTTTGCAGTTGCAGCTCTCACAGCATTCGGGCTTCAGATCGGTGACGTCGAGCTCAAAGGTGTAAAAAACATTCGCTTCGGTATTGACATTAAAGGCGGTGTCAGCGCTACCTTTAAGCCTTCTGACGAAAATGTAAAGCCTACTTCAGAGCAGCTTGATTCAGCAAGAACGATTATTGAAACAAGACTTGATGACAAGAACATTCTTGACAGAAACGTTACTGTCGACACTGAGCAAGGCTACATACTTGTCGAATTCCCCTGGTCATCTGACGAAGAGAATTTCGACCCTGCTGAAGCAATTCAGGAGTTAGGTGAAACAGCTGAGCTTTCATTCTGGCACGTAGAGCAGGATGAATCAACCATGGAATACAAAAAGCAGTCTGAGCAGGCGCTTCTTACAGGTGCAAACGTAAAGTCAGCTTCGCCTGTTTATGCTGAAGGTCAGTACATGGTAAGCCTTGAGTTTGACGATAAGGGCAAAGAGCTCTTTGCTGCTGCTACAAAAGCGCATAAAAATGAACTTATCGGTATTTACATGGACGACACGGTAATCAGTGCTCCTGAAGTTCAGGCTGAAATTACCGACGGCAAAGCTGTTATTACATCTCCTACGTTTACTGTTGATGAGGTACAGGATCTTGCTTCTAAAATTAACGCTGGTGCCCTCCCCTTCAGCCTCACTTCGACAAACTACAGCTCGATCAGCGCAACGCTTGGAGAAGGTTCACTCAATATCATGGTAAATGCCGGAATAATTGCTTTTGCTGCAATTTGTCTTTTCCTGCTTTTATATTACAGACTTCCGGGATTTGTAGCTTGCATCAACCTTGTTTTACAGGTTTCAGGACAGCTTCTCATATTCTCTTCTCTCGGACTTACTTTAACGCTTCCGGGTATTGCAGGTATCATTCTTGCAATCGGTATGAGCGTTGACTCTAATATTATTATCGCAGAGAATATCAAAGATGAAATCAGAAACAATAAAACAGTTAAGGGCGCAGTTTCTTCCGGCTTTACAAGAGCTTTTTCCGCTGTACTTGACTGTAACGTAACAACAGCGATAATTGCTATACTTCTTCTTATATTCGGTACCGGTTCAATGCTTTCATTCGGTTACACCCTTCTTATCGGTAACATTATGAACTTCTGCTTCGGTATTATTTGTACAAAGCTTATGCTTACGTCACTTGTTAATTTCAAAGGTCTTTGTAAGCCGTGGCTTTGCGGTGCAAAAAATAAGAAAGGCGGTGTAGTTGAAAATGTTTAATTTCTGTAAAAACAAAAAATGGTTTTTTATGATTTCATGTGCGATCATGCTTATCGGCGTTGTAGCTCTTTTCATCAACGGCGTACAGCTTGATATTCAGTTCAGCGGCGGTTCTAAAGTTTCATACAGCTATACCGGTGATTTAAATCTTGGTGATATTGAAAAAATTGCAACCGATGTTATCGGAACAAAAGCAACAGCACAGTCACAAACAGCAGTTTCAGATGATAAAGACGTTAAGACTGTAGTAATCAGTTTTGGCGGAACTTCAAGTATTTCTCCTGATAAATTACAGAAGCTTACAGATGAGATAGTAAAAGCAAATTCTGATAATAATATAGAGTTTTACGAGACACAGAGTGTCGAGCCGTATATCGGTGCGAGATTCTTCCGCAAAGGCATAATGGCAATGGCTATTGCCGCTGTATTTATTGTAATCTACGTTACGATAAGATTCAAAAAGATCTCAGAAGTCGGATCGTAGCCATGTCGTTCTGTGAGCCAAGGA
>JAZPZR010000160.1:0-6167 GCA_045544795.1 Eubacteriales bacterium | reverse complement strand
GTATATTTCATTTTACATTCCTCCAAAAGAAAACTTGCAAAAATTAAAAAAATCTAAAGAATATTATACAATATATGAATTAAAAATACAATAGAAAATTCATTTTTTCTTTATTATATCAGTGATAACAGGCGTTATTTTTTTAACAAACCACGCTGATTTAGATAGAACCACCACTAAGCCAACAGATAATAAAAAAGCAAACGCTGTAAAAACATATACCAACGATAAGTTTAGACCGCCCAAAGCCACATAAGTTAGCAGCGGAGCACACACCGGCAATAAGAACAAACAGCATAAAGCAAAAACAACATATCTGCTATCCGATTTTATTCTGACTGTATCGCCAATGTTTACCAAAACATCAGAATAAACTTCCGTTAATACTTTTTCAGCGTTACAAGCCCCGCACATTGCACAGTTATCACCGCACGCACCTTTTCTTACGGTAGACACGGTTATTCTATCTTTACTAATTTTTTCCACTCTTGCTACAGATGTCATTATCTACCTCAAAACATAAACAGTAAAGCTTTCGCTTTACTGTTTATTAGCTTATTTTAACAGTCAGGTAATACTTACCTACTACACCGATTTTATAGGAATCGGGAATAACCGCATAAACGGGAATATTACTTGTTCCTTTACTATGCTTTTTATCCTGAAAATCAGCAACAATAGTGATATTTGAAATATCAATCTTTGCAATATCATCTGCAACACCGCGGAAGGTAACTGACAAAGATTTATCGGATATTTCAGCCTTCTGCTCATTTGTAAGATTTTCAATTTTAAAAGCAGTAAACTCAATAGTTTTGGTTCTGATATCGCCAAAATCAACCGCAACGCTTACGGTAGAAACGCTGTCAACGTTCCTTATTCCGTTTTGCAAGCTCACAACATAATTCTGAGTAAAATCATTCTTTTGATCTGCAACGTCGATAGTTCCGAGATCATAGCTGTTGTAAGTTTCAAGCACCTCATCACTGCCTGCTATCGTAATCGAAGAAGGCTCGATACTAAGCTTTGCAAAATTACTTTCGTATCCACCCGAAGAATTGATTATTGTAGCAGTAATCGGTATTGTTTTTGTTTTCAAAACAGTGACCGTTACGTCAACCTTTTCGGTATCTGCAACAATAAAATCTTTAGTTACGGTTTCGCCGTTTTCATCAACAAACCTATATTCACAATTATAAACGTTTGTTTCCTTAAATGTTTTTTCGGGAACAACAGCCTCGGCTGCAACAATTTTCGAAACCTTTGATTCAGGTCCTTCGACATTAATGTATGAAGGAACACAAACCGGCTCATTTTTCATGTAACCTTCAGCAACGGTTCCATCAGCAATAACATCAACTTTAACTTGCGCAGAAATACTTTTTTCAAACTTTAATGTCGCAGTTTTTACAGTCTGATTGACAATGGTAATATTCTGTCCGCCTGTATCAATTTTTACAGGAAAATCATATTCACCCGACTTTGTAGCGCCCGACAGGTCAACGTATGCTTTTATTTTTTCAGTATTCAGCATCGCGATGACATCTCGACCTGCCGTATATGTTATACTGAGGGTCTTATCATAATCGGTCACAAGCACAAGACCCTCCTGAATCGGAATAGAATCAACTGTATTTATTTCAATCCTGATATTATCAAGCTTTCTTGTATCTTCAGGATTTACATACTGAACGATAACAAACCAAATAATAATTGAAATAACAACCGAGAAAAGCTTCAGATGCCAATTGTTTCGGATTATATTCCAGATAGAGCGAAGACTAATTTTCATCGTCACTCACCTCTTTCTTGAAAAACTTAAGAGCACGTGACGACTTGTCAGATATAAGCAGCTTATCCTGCAAAACGTGTCTGAGTTCATCAACGGTTATTCCAATGTGGATCTTTCCGTCAAAAGCGTATGAAATTCTACCTGTTTCTTCCGAAACAATTACCGAAATCGCGTCAGACATTTCGGTAATTCCTACAGCCGCCCTATGACGCGTTCCAAGATCCTTGCTTATTTCAAGGTTTTTACTGAGAGGCAGTAAGCATCCGGCAGAAGCAATCCTGTTATCTCGGATAACAACTGCGCCGTCATGAAGAGGAGTATTCGGGAAAAAGAGTGTCATAATCGTCTGCGATGAAACAGTGGAATCAAGCATCGTTCCGGTGTCGAGTATTTCACCAAGCTTACTCGAACGTTCAAATACGATCAATGCACCGGTCTTGTGTAATGCCAAAGTTTTACAACTGTCACACACAGCATCTATCACAGAATCTGTCATAGCGTTAATATCGTTTTTGGTAAGTGACTGAAAGTTTCTGATACTGCTGAATTTAACGCGTCCGATTTTTTCAAGACCCGAACGGAGTTCAGGCTGAAAAACAATAATGATAGCAATAAAGCTAAGCTGAATGGTATTTTTTAATATATAAGAAAGCGCACTAAGTTCTGCAATAGTTGCAAACTCATACAGAAACAGCACTATAATGATACCGCGTATGAGATGACCTACACGCGTTTCCTTTGCAAATTTCATTACATAATACACAATTATTGCAACAAGGATTATATCAATATAGTCCTCGGGAAATTCCATCGTGGTAAAAATACCTATTAAATTTTTAAGGAAATCTAATACAGCCTGCATTATTAATACCTTTCCGATGATACTGAATATTCTTTCAAGGTAATTATATCATATAATAATCATAAAATAAACACTATTTTTTTAATTTTATATATTTATTTATTATTTTTATAAGTTTGTCAATATCATTAAAGTCATTAAAGCAGCTGAAGCTCACTCGGACAGCCCCGATTTTATCAGTTTTGAATTTCTTATGCACGTACGGTGCACAATGCAGACCGCCTCTGACACATATCTCGTTATCAGAAAGATAATCAGATATAACTTCTGAATGGACACCTTTAACGTTAAAGCAAGCAGTTCCCACAAAGTCTCCTTTGGAATTATCAACGTATGTGATTACACCGTCTAAATCTTCAAGCCTGTTATAAAGATACGTTCCGAGTTTTTTCTTATGCTCGTATATCTTATCAATTCCCATTGTATTTATAAACCTTACGCCGTAGTCCATACTGACAATAGACGGTGTTGCAACCGTGCCGCTTTCAAATAGATCAGGCATATACGAAGGATGAACGAGGCTATTGCTTTCACTTCCCGAGCCGCCGGTTATAACAGCCCTTGGTAACGAAGAATTAACAGCAACAAACCCACTCCCCTGCAGACCCAACAACCCCTTATGCGATGGAGCGCAATAATAATCAATTCCATCATTAACTATGTCGGTTTTGATTATTCCCGCTCCCTGCGAACCGTCAACTACTAAAGAAACGTTGTCCGGCAACGCTTCAGAGATCCTTTTAATAGGCATTACTTTACCGCAAACATTTGAGCACTGTGTGCAGACCACAACCGAAGTATTGTTGCGCAAAAGGCTAACAATGTTATTCACAGTAATACTGTCATCGTACAGATCAACTGATGCAATATCATAATCGATCTCATTCATTTGTTTAAGACGCTCAAGCGGTCTTAATACGCTGTTGTGCTCAAGTTCTGTTGTAACAACGTGATCACCTTTTTTAAGACATCCCATCAATATCATATTTATTCCATACGTCGCATTTGGAACAAAGGCAACGTTTTCCGGTTCTGAAACGCCGAACATCTCTGCGATATTACATCTTGTTTCAAAAACAACACCGGATGCAGCAACAGAAAGCTTATGACCGCTTCTGCCGGGGTTGGCACCGTTACTCGATATAAATTTACCTACTCCTTTTATAACGGACTGCGGTTTTGGAAATGACGAAGCGGCATTATCAAGATAAATCACTCACCGTCACCAAACCTATGGGCTTCCGTTTTATGCAAAACAACGTTACCGGCTTTTAGCACTCTGATTACCGTGTCATAGTTTTTTGATTCAAAAGCAATACTGTATACACAGCCACTCACATTCGGATCATCATTTATTTTTTTGACGTCCGATTCTATTCCCCAATCGGATAATAATCTTTTTGCCTTCATGGCATGAGTCATATTTTTGCATTTTATAATCATAATATATCACCAAAATTATATTTCATAATATACTATTCCATTATTGCGTGATAAGATAATTATTGAATAAAACATAACATTATGATATAGTATATACAGGAGGAATTATTATGAATATTAAACCCGAACAATTAAACGAAAACATCTTTAAGCTTATCGGCGAAGATTGGATGCTGATAACAGCAGGCAACAAAACATCTGCAAACACCATGACCGCAAGCTTTGGCGGATTCGGTATTTTGTTTTCAAAGAAAGTAGCCGCAATTTTTGTAAGACCCGAACGGTATACCTATCATTTTCTCGAAGAAAACGACACCTTTTCATTATCCTTTTTTGAACCCGAATACAAAGATGCATTAAAATTCTGCGGTGTAAAATCAGGTAAAGACGTAGATAAATTCAAAGAATGTAATTTCACGCTAGGCTATACCGAAAACGGTACACCTTTTATAAATGAAGGCAGAATAACCGTTATTTGTAAGAAGATTTATCGACAGGATATAAATAAAGAATCCTTTACCGACATGGCGCCTTTCGAGAGAACATACAGCGAAGGCGGCATGCACCGTGTTTATATCGGCGAAATACTTGATATTATAATAAAGCCGTAACGCAAAAAAATCATCCGCGTAAAAAACGCGGATGATTTTTTAATTCGATTCATCGTTTTGAGAATCTGATGTATCTACTGTTTCAGTCTGTGCAATTTTCACTCCCAACGCTTCAAGTGCCGCAACTATCTGAAGGTCCTCTGAAGGTTTGAGTTCATAAAAGCGCTCTTCAAGTTCAGGGGTAAGTGCCACCTCAACATCAGGACTGACACCGATACCCTCATAGTTTTCACCGCTGGGCGGAGAATACAGCTTTGTTGAAAGATA
Organism: Eubacteriales bacterium; assembly: GCA_045544795.1. Taxonomy (GTDB): domain Bacteria; phylum Bacillota; class Clostridia; order Oscillospirales; family QAKW01; genus RGIG9041. The sequence goes on along the minus strand of JAZPZR010000160.1, from coordinate 1,192 downwards.
AAGCGCGCCGTCTGAGAGAGGAATTATCTCCTGCGCATATCCTTTTCCGTAGGTCGTTTCACCTATCAGTTTACCCGCTTTGAAATCACGGATCGCTGCAGCAAAAAGCTCACCGCCGCTATAAGTTGACCCGTTGATAAGCACAGTATATTCTTTATCAAAAGACGTCTTATCAGACTTATACTCTTTTTTCTCACCCGACTTATCCTGAAGAGTTACTAGCACTCCCTCAGGAAGCAGATAATCAAGAATATTAACAACCGCGCCAAGACTGCCGCCCGTATTGTTACGGACATCAAAAATATAGTGCGAAGCGCCCTGTACATTCAATTGTTCAATGGCTTTTTTAAAATCTTCGTACGTCGTATTATCAAACTCTGATATAGCAACGTAACCAACGTCACCGTACATCATTTCATACTCAACGCTTGATGTCAGATACTCAGCAACAGTAACTTTTTTCTCTATTTCTTTTTCGTCGCGAATGATAACGATTGAGATTTCAGTACCGTTTTCTGCCTTTAAAAGAGCAACCGCTTCTTCATAAGAAATATCAGCAATATTCGTTTCACCGATCTTTGAAATGATATCACCTGTTTTAAGTCCTACCTTATCAGCAGGAGAGTTTGACTTGACATCAATTATTTTAAGATAACCGGATTTGGTTATATATTTAACCGTTATTCCCACACCCGAATACTTACCGTCAAGCTGTGCAGTATAAGAGGCATAACTGTCAGCATCAAGATAGGTGCTGTACTTATCTATACCCGACACGTAGCCTGAAAGCAACGAATCCATAGACGCTTTCTCATCAACTTCACCAACGTAACGTTGCTCAATAGTCTTGTTGACCTCTGCGATTTTATCATAAAAGGTTTCTTTAGCAACAAGGCTAGGCATGAGGCTTGTGAGGTACATGTAGGTTGCAATACATGATAAAACAACCGCCACAATAACAATAAATATAACTGTACCAACTTCAATTTTCTTTTTCATAAATCACCTTTAAGAATAAGTAAATGTCATAACACCGCTGAAATAAGATAAGGGATTGGTATATTCACCGTTTTTAATTATTTCAAAGTGAAGATGCGGACCTGTAGAGTAGCCCGTACTGCCTACAGCAGCAATAACATCGCCTTTTGCAACAGTCTGACCGACACTTACAGAAATTGTGCTTGCATGACCG
>JAZPZR010000159.1:0-3076 GCA_045544795.1 Eubacteriales bacterium | reverse complement strand
AAAATACTCGTAAATCCTGTCGCCTTACAAGAATGAATAGGTTAAAAAGCACCGAAATATGCAGATTAGAGGCAGGTTCCAATTTGACCTTTTAACCTAGCGGAAGGTGATATTTCCACCTTCAATGCTGTCTATTATCGCAAGACTTTCCACGCGGTAGCCTTTTTCGCGTATACGCTGACCGCCGTCCTGAAAGCCCTTTTCAATAACGACGCTGCAGCCGACGATCTTTGCGCCCGACTGCTCAACAAGAGAAATAAGCCCCTCAAGCGCGGCGCCGTTTGCCAGAAAATCGTCAACGATAAGCACGCGGTCGTCTGCCGATAAAAACTGCTTTTCGATTTTCATTGTATAATCGTTTCCGTGCGTGTAGGAATGAACAGCCGCGCAGTACACGTTATCAGACATGTTGGAGGTCGTCCCCTTTTTTGCAAAAACAACGGGAACGTCCCACACCGCGCCGTAAGCGGTAGCTACTGCAATACCCGAAGTTGCGGCAGTCACAAGCTTTGTAACGCCCGCGTCTTCAAAAAGACGTTTTGTTTCGCGTCCTGCTTCCATAAGCAGAGGCACGTCCACCTGATGATTTAAAAAACTGCCAACCTTTACGATGTTACCGGGAAGTACTACACCGTCACGCAGAATACGCTCTTCTATCAGTTTCATTGATATCCTCTCCAAACAATTATACATCAATATATTAGCACAGACAGTTTATCAAGTCAACGATTTTCGTCAAATAATGAATGGTTTTTTATACCGCGTTATAAACAAACAAAACCTGTATAAAAACAAAAAATCGCATATATAACATGCGATCAAAAGAAAAAAACTGCGACCGGGGCAGAAAAAACGACGAAAAACAAAAAAATATAAACTTAAAAAATTAAAAGAAGGAAACACTACCCCGATCGCTTCTCATTGTCTGAAACTATTATAACACTTTGGTTTTGAAAATGCAATAGAAATCATTAAATAAATTAATAATAATTTCAAAAATGAATACCGCATTGTCGGTGATTTTGACAATGCGGTATTGCTTTAATATATAATGAAGAGAAAAATGATTAGCCGATGTAGCGCATGGGATTGAGGGGCGAGCCGTTTTTGCGGAGCTCAAAGTGGAGATGCGGTCCTGTCGATCTTCCCGTCGAGCCTATTCTTCCGACCTGCTGACCCTGATATACCGACTGTCCGACAGACACGTCGATAGAGCTCATGTGAGCGTACCACGTGGTGTAGCCGTTTGCGTGGCTTATCTTTACGCATTTACCGTAGCCGCCCGACCAGCCTGCAGAGATTACAGTACCTGCGGCAGAAGCGTATACAGGCTTGCCGTACGCGCCGCTCATTGTAAGGTCAACGCCAACGTGACCGCGGTAGCCGCCGTATGCGCATGAGGTGTAGCCGCCGCTGATGGGACGGATAAAGGTACCTGTACCTGCAAGGGGTGAGGTGGTTACGGGAAGCGGCTTTGTACCGACGTAAATTTCTTTCGTTACAGGCTCGCGTGTGACCTCGGATGAGATTACTTTTTTGGAAACGCGTGCGCCGTCGATATAAGTCTCCTCCGCCGTAATAAGCTTTTCACCGTTACGGCCTGCGGTCTTGACCTTTGTCTGCGTTTTGTAAAGCGAGCTGTCGTTTATCTTAATGACCTCGCATGCAATTGATTCGGTATAAGTTACCGTCTTTACTATCTTTATGCCCAGATATACGTCAGGCTGAGAAATATTTACCTTTCTGCCGGGAACAAGACGTCTTTCGTCAAGCTCAGGGTTGAGCGCGTATATCTGTGTTTTGGTAAGGCCTGTTGCCTTACAGATATCAGAGAGGTAGTCATCCTCCTGAATGATGTAGTAGCGGGGGTTTGTCGAAGCGGAGAACATCGCGCGGATCTTTTCCTCATCAATAAAGTACGAAGGCGCGTAAATACCCTTTTTGATATCAACGTCTGCAACAAACTCGACCGAAGAATTAGCCTCACCCGTTACGTAGGGCGCTTTAAGCTCGTTAAGGATGTTTGTAAGCGTTATCTCGTCCTGCGTTGCCGCAACAAGCGTGCCGTCAACGTAAAGACCGTAGTGCTCGCCTATCTCCTCGCATACCGCAGAGTAGACGTCGTCATACATCGCGTCTGCAGATATCTGCTTTTTATCAACGATAGCAAGTGAGTAGGTGGGCGACGTTTTCATAACGTAGTTTTCGCCGATAGAGTCGCCGAGGTTGTTTTCAACCTGTGAAACAAGGTTTGAAAACTCACTCTCGTTTGAAACGTAGCCGAACGTCTCACCGTTTACGGTGACCTTAAGCGCAACGGCATAAAAGTTTGCCGAGAAAATAAGTACTATAACGCCGAGCGCCGCCGTTGCAGGCGCCCAGTAGGAAAAATCACGCACGATGCTTTTGGGAATGAGCATGATTATCTTAACAGTCTTTTTGCCGATAAGGGTGGACCATTTTATTACAAACTCACCCGTAGCGTAGGTGAAGCGGACAAAGCCTACGAAAATTCCGAGAATAAGCTTACCGATAAAAATCGCGGCTTTCTCTACAAAAAGACCTGTATTATATATAAAATGTACGATTGCCATGCCGAAGGATGCAAACGCATGCAGGATGCCCGAAAGAGAAGCGTGCTTTACCGCATCACCCGTCTTAAAGCAAAAACGCAAAAACGCTTTTATCGGCGCAAGCAATATATCTTTAATTGATTTTTTGCTGTTTTTTATCATGAATTATCTCCGTAACAAATATATCAGAATGATTTCAAAAATTACAATTTAGTAACAACTGTATATATCTTACACCATGTTTGTAATAAAATCAAGTGTTTTTTGTAATTTTTACAATTTGAAAATTATGGATATAATATATTATATGATACGGAAATGATTACAATTCGGTTACAAACAATAAAAAACGTGTAAATTACGGTTTGTCGGGGAATTCGAACTAACCAATGCCTCTCCTTGTCAGGAGAGGGGGACCGTCGAAGACGGTGGAAAGGTAGTCAGTTTTGTAGAGTTTCGCTTGATGCTGACTACCCCTCAGTCGCTTCGCGACAGCTCCCCTG
>JAZPZR010000158.1:0-11374 GCA_045544795.1 Eubacteriales bacterium | reverse complement strand
ATAAAACATCCCATGAAAACACTAACGTTTTCATGGGATTTCTTCACTTTCCGCGAACTCGCTCTCTACCGTACCATTGTACGCCGACGAGCGCGAGTTCACGAAATCTGCACTCTTTTTTGAAAGTCACATCAGAGTGTCAAATTAAAGAATAGTTTTTTGACACTCTGAAAGGAGCTGTAATTTTACAGCTCCTTTTTCGTTTTATTTTAGTCCTCTATTGCCGCCTTGCGTGACATTACCGCTTTGAGTATTTCGGTATCAAACTTGGGTGTGCGGTCGTAGGTGTACAGACCGTTCTGCTCCTGCTCAACGTCGGTAAGCTGTGTGTAGCAAAGACCGAACATCTTATCGTTGTCAAGAAGCGCGTCTGTAAGTCCCTTAAAGCGCTCATGAAACTCCTCAAGCGTTGCAGGCCCTTTGCCGTAGCCCCATCCGCCCGACTCAAGATTCCATGCGATGCCGCCGTACTCAGACACAAACGTCGGCTCACCGCGGTACACCGCAGGCTTTCTGAAGCGCTTTGCGATCGGGTCAAAAAGCTCGCCGTCTGTCATCAGCTTATCGTACTGCTCTTTGAATACGGCGGGATTCTGCTCGTAATTGTGTACGTCAAATATATCCGTCTTTACGTGATAGCCGCCCGACGTGTCAATGCAGGGGCGCGTGGTATCAAGCGCCTTTGTAACGTCGTACACCATTTCAATAGACGGGTCAAACTGCTTGCGCTCACCAATAAACCACGTTTCGTTGTGCGGACACCAGCCGATAATCGACGGATGGTTAAAGTCACGGTTTACCTCGTCTGTCCATTCGGGAAGAATAGCGTAGATATTTTCCGCGAGGGTGTGGTCAAGACCCCAGTCGGGATACTCGCCCCATACTATGTAGCCGTGGCGGTCGGCATGGTATAAAAATCTTTCTTCAAATACCTTTTCGTGAAGCCTTGCGCCGTTGAAACCGCATGCGAGCGACATTTTTATATCGTTTTCAAGCGCCTCGTCTGTCGGCGCGGTGTAAATACCGTCGGGATAAAAGCCCTGATCAAGTACAAGGCGCTGGAATACCGACTTGTTGTTTATAAGGAACTTCATTCCATCAAGCCTTACCTCACGAAGACCGAAGTAGCTTGTCACCTTGTCGTCACCAAAGGTAAAGGTCACGTCGTAAAGTCTGCCGTTACCGACCTCCCACAAATGCTCCTCGCAAAGACTTACGTTAAAGCAAAGCTTACCGCCTGCGTTTTTTACACAGTAGCTTCCCATCGGCTTGCCGCCGTATGAAACGTCACATTTAAAGTCACCCGTTCCCACAAGGTCAGCCTCGATATTTACGCTTGTGTCTGTAATATTAGGATAGTATTTTACCTTTTTTACGTATTCCTTTGCGGTAAACTCAAGCCATACAGTCTGCCAGATACCTGTCGTGCGGGTGTATGAGCAGCCGTGTGAATAATACTCTGCACACTGCTTGCCCGACGGGATGAGTTTGTCGCGTGTGTCATCCTCGGCATATACCGCTATCTCGTTTTCACCCTCGCGGAGTGCAGAGGTGATATCAAACTCAAAAGAAACGTAGCCGCCCTTGTGAGTGCCGACCTTTACGCCGTTCACAAACACCGCCGTCTTGTAATCGACCGCGCCGAAGTGGAGCACCGCTCTTTTGTCAAGCGTGCCGACGGTAATATTCTTTTTGTACCATACGCCGTACATAAAGTCCTTGTTGCCAACACCCGAAAGCTCACTTTCGGGACAGAAGGGGACTGTTATCTCACCTGAAAGCAGGACGCCCTCTTCATACAGTTTTCTCGCAATACCGCTTTTGCCGTTGTCTACCTCAAACTGCCACTTGCCGTTGAGGTTTACCCAGTCTTCACGCACAAACTGCGGACGCGGATATTCAGCTCTTGGAATACTCATAATATCTTCCTCCGGATAAAAATATGGTATGAGTACATTATATAACTAAAATACATGCCTTTCAAGTCTAAAAACAGTCTAAAAAGTATAAAAAACACGCACGCATCACGTCACAGAGCCTTGGAATAAAACAATTTGCGCGAGAGAAACTAAAAAATAAAAAAACAAAATAACATTTACTTTTATAGATGAATATGTTAACATATATAATGAAAAAATATGGAGGATTTTGAAAAATGGCACAAAAAGTTCAGTTTGTGGAAACTGTTTTGCGTGATGCAAACCAGTCACTTATCGCGACAAGGCTTTCTTTTGACAAGTTCGAGCCGATGCTTGAGACAATTGACAAAGCGGGCTTTTACGCGGCTGAGTGCTGGGGCGGTGCAACGTTTGACGTATGTCTTCGCTACCTTAACGAAGATCCGTGGGAAAGACTGCGTAAGATAAAGGCAAAAATGCCAAACACAAAGCTTCAGATGCTTCTTCGCGGTCAGAACGTTCTGGGATATGCGCATTATCCCGATGATTTTGTAAAGCTTTTCGTTGAAAAGGCGGTAAAAAACGGTATTGACGTTATCCGTATTTTTGATGCGCTTAACGACGTGAATAACTTAAAGGTTGCGATGGAGGCGGCAACAAACGCAGGCGCTGTCGCATCGGGTACCATTTCGTATACGACTTCTCCCGTTCACACGCTCGATAAGTACGTTCAGATAGTAAAAGAACTCAAGGCTATGGGCGCATCCACCATCTGTATCAAGGATATGGCGGGTATCATGGGACCGAAGGAGGCGTACGACCTCGTCTCTGCTATAAAGGATTCGGTCGATCTTCCCGTTGACCTTCATACACATTCAACAACAGGTCTTGCGTTTATGACCTATCTCAAGGCGGTCGAGGCAGGCTGTGACATTATTGATACTGCGATCTCACCCTTCTCGGGCGGTACCTCACAGCCCGCGACTGAGACGCTTGCTTATGCATTCCGTCAGCTCGGCTACGAGGTGGATCTCAATGACGAGGCAACCACTAAAATGGCGGATTATTTCAAGGGTATACGCGACGAGTATATCGGTGACGGTACGCTTATGCACAAGGCTCTGGCGACTGATACGCAGTGCCTTAACTATCAGGTTCCCGGCGGTATGCTTTCCAACCTTATGAGCCAGTTAAAGCAGATGAACGCGCTTGATAAGTTTGAAGAGGCGCTTGCGGAGACTCCGCGCGTGCGCCGTGACCTCGGCTATCCTCCGCTTGTAACACCCACCTCGCAGATGGTCGGCGTGCAGGCTGTCCGTAACGTGCTTGACGGTGAGCGTTATAAGACCGTTTCAAAGGAGATAAAGGCGTACTGCCGCGGCGAGTACGGTAAGACGCCCGCACCCGTTGACCCCGAAATACAAAAGCTCATTCTCGGTGACGAAAAACCGCTTGAGATAAGATATGCAGACACACTCCCGCCCATCGTAGAGGATACCCGCAAAAAGCTTGAGGGTATCGCGCAGTCGGATGAGGACGTGCTGTCTTACATCGCTTTCCCGAACCTTGCAGAGAAGTTCTTTGCAGAGCGTAAGAAAAAACAGGAAAACGAAGTAACCTATACTATTACAGAGTGCTGAGGAGGGGAGTATAATGCCAAACGGAAATCAGCCTGATTACATTGCAATTGCAATGGTTGCGGCTTTACTTATAATCCTTGTCCTGCTTGTTATCCGCAAGTATATCAGAAACAAGAGGGCAGGACAGGTCGAAGCGGAAGATGCAGCAGCTGCTCCCGCAGTGAAAAAAGAGCCTGTGCTTGCGCCCGGCTCTGCAGGTAAAATAAAGCTCAACGGTGTTGAGCCTAAAAAGGCGGCTATGCTTATGGCAATTGTTGCAAACAAAACGGGCAGACCCCTTAACGAACTCAGATTTATATCTATCAGGGAGGTTGAAGAATAATGAAATATAAAATCACTTTAGAGGGCCGCACCTACGAGGTTGAGGTCGAAAACGATAAAGCAATGGTAATTGACGAGTATGAGGCATACGCACCCGCGGCAGCGCCTGCACCCGCAGCAGCAGCTCCCGCACCCGCCGCGGCTCCTGCTCCCGCATCAGCTCCCGCTCCCGCCGCAGTTACAGGCGCGGGCGAGGCAGTTACCGCTCCCATGCCCGGCACCGTGCTTTCGGTAAAGGTTACGGTCGGTCAGACGGTAGCTGAGGGTGACGTTCTTGTCGTGCTTGAGGCGATGAAGATGGAAAACGAGATCACCGCGGCAAAAAGCGGTACCGTTACACAGATAGTTGTGCAAAGCGGTGCATCCGTTGATACGGGCGCTCCCCTCGTTGTAATTCAGTAGTCTGAAGGGAGTAAAACCGTCATGGATATACTTTATAAAAACCTGCTTGCGTTTTCCTGGCAGGATATAGTAATGATACTTATCGGCTGTGTGCTGATATACCTCGCTATCAGAAAGGAAATGGAGCCGTCACTTCTTTTGCCGATGGGCTTTGGTACAATTCTTGTAAACATTCCCTTTTCTGATGCGCTTACAGGTCCTATCAAGGAGCTGTACGAGGCGGGTATAGCCAACGAGCTTTTTCCGCTGTTACTGTTTATCGGTATCGGTGCGATGATCGACTTCGGTCCGCTTCTTTCCAATCCTAAGCTTATGTTCTTCGGTGCGGCGGCGCAGTTCGGTATCTTTTTCACGCTCTGTATGGCAAGCATATTCTTCCCTGAGATAGATGCGGCATCAATCGCTATCATCGGCGCGGCTGACGGTCCTACCTCAATTGCCGTTGCAAACACTCTCGGCTCGAAATACGTAGGTGCTATCACAGTTGCCGCATATTCATACATGGCGCTTGTACCTATCATTCAGCCCCCCGTTATCAAGCTTCTTACTACCAAAAAAGAGCGTCAGATAAAAATGCCCTACGAGCAGAAGTCTGTAAGCAAGCTTACACGAATCATGTTCCCCATTATCATCACTATCGTTGCATCTGCAGTTGTACCGCAGGCAACCGCACTTATCGGCTTCCTTATGTTCGGCAACCTTATCAGAGAGTGCGGCGTGCTTGATTCACTTTCAGAGACTGCGCAGAAGGTGCTTGCAAACCTTATCACGATATTCCTCGGTATTTCGGTTGCGTTCAATATGACCTCAGAGCAGTTTATAAAGGTGGATACACTTCTTATCCTCGGTCTCGGTCTTATTGCGTTTATCGTGGATACCGCAGGCGGTGTGCTTTTTGCAAAGCTTCTCAACGTATTCTCCAAAAAGAAGATAAACCCCATGATCGGTGCGGCAGGTATCTCCGCATTCCCCATGTCAGGACGTATCGTTCACAAAATGGCGCTTGAGGAAGACCCGCAGAACTTCCTTCTCATGCACTCGATCGGTGTTAACGTTTCAGGTCAGATAGCGTCTGTTATCGCGGGCGGTATCATTCTTAACTTATTCTCATAAGGAGGAAGACGTAAATGAATATTATGAATCTTGCGGCAAATGCGGCGCCAAAGCTCAATTTTAACCCCGCTAACTTTATATCAAACCTTAAATATATGGGAATAGGCATGCTTGTTATCTTTGTTGTAATCGGTATCATCATCTTTGCAACAATGCTTATAAATTACCTTTTCTCAGATGACGACAAATAAAAGGGGATGTAAAAATTCTCCGGAACGCAAAAAGCCAGAAAAAACAAGGGAAAAAGAAACTAATAAAATCCTGTAGAACAACAAAATGAAAGAAAAGTGTTGCATTTATGAATTTTATGCAACACTTTTCTCTTTTTTTATATGCTTTTTGCTACTTCCAAACCTCACCACTCGGCGTACCTTTGTACGCCGTCGGGCAAGCCTACGGCTCGGTTTGAAACTTCCGAAAAATTTTTTCTATCCCCTTAAAAAAAGGAGCTGTAAAAAAATCACGTTTTTTTACAGCTCCTTATGTTTTTATCTATCATGATGTTCAAGCTTTTTGCGCACAGGCAGGTAGCATATGACGGTAATTATGATTGCCGCAAGGCAGAGAAGCACCCACGAAAGAATGGTCATGTTCCAGCCGTAGCTTTCCGACATTTTTGCAAACAGCCAGGTCGACAGCGCCGAGCCGATATAGGTCGCAAAATTGAGTATGCCCGTGTAGGTGGATATCCTGCCCGAATCCTTGTAATACAGCGGCAGATAACAGGTCTGCAACGCGTTTACGCAGTGTATAAGTCCGTTTGTAAATGCAAGTGATGCTATAGCCATACCAAGACTGCTCGTACCGAAAAAGCGCAGACAGACAAGTGAGAACAGTACGCCGGTAAGGAAAACAAGAATTGCAACGAAGGTGTTGTTTTTTAGCATCTTGTAAACCTGAAAGGTGAACAAGGTGCATATAACGTGGAATATCGGCAGTATAACGCTTATCAGTATCGAAAGCTCGGAGCCGAGGTCAAACGTCTCGGATACAAAGGTGGGGACCCATGTCGAAATACCGTCGCGGAGCATACCCTGAAGCGCTATCGTTGCAAGCACGGCGGGAAGCATGATGACCATCGCCTTAAGAAGAGGCGACGCCTTGGCTTCCGACTGCTCCTTTTCTTTTTTCTGCAACAGGTCGACCCCGTTTAAAAGCTTTTTCGACCATATCATAAATATTACCGCGATAATACCGCCGATAGCGGCTGACAGGAAAAATACCGTTTCCCAATCCGCAACCTTGATTACGATAGGACAGAGCAGATAGACCGCAAGCGTACCGCCCGCCGAGCCGAAGCATATTTTTGATATGGCAGAGGCATAATCCATATCGGTAAGCGCCGCCGACATTATCTTAACGATGGGCGGCCACATAAACGCCTGCGCAACACCGTTAATGCCCCATACCGCCATCATCGCAGGTATCGAGGGAGATACGAACGGAATGAGCAGATTGCAGACGACAGTCGAGCAAAAACCGATAAATATAAGCATGCGCGGTGAAAATTTATCCGCAAGCACGCCCGATAAAAGCTGACCCGTGCCGTATGTAATAAAGCTTGTTGTGGTAATGAGCGAGGCCGCGCTTTTCATAACGTTTTCGGCGCGGATAAACTCGACCATAACGGTTGCAAAGTTTATTCTTGTAATATAGCTTGCAAAATATACAAGCGTAAGTAAAAGCGTGAGTGAATATATATGTGATTTTTTTGTAAGCTTCATAGTATTCCAAAAAACAGGCGGGATTTTCAAAGTCCCGCCGTATAGGTTGAAAGGTCAAAAAGCACCGAAATATGCCGATCAGAGTCGGGTTTAGATTTGATATTTTAACCTGATATTATTCGTCCCAGTTGTGAGCAACGTTCTGAACGTCGTCGTTATCGTCAAGCGCATCTAAAAGAAGGTTCATAAACTTGATATCCTTCTCATCGGTGAGCGAAACGTAGTTTTCCGCGATTCTTGTGATCTCCGCAGTCTCAAATGTGTAGCCTGCATCCTCAAGCGCCTGACGTACAGCCGAAAAGTTTTCAGGGCTTGTCTGGATCTCGTATATCTCGTCCTCAACGTTAAAGTCGTCAGCGCCTGCGTCGAGTGCCGCCATCATAAGCTCGTCCTCGTCAGCCTTGGTCTTGTCAATAACGATAACACCGCACTGCTTGAACTGCCACATAACGCTGCCCGAAGTACCGAGGTTTCCGCCGAACTTGTCAAAGTAGTGGCGAAGGTCACCCGCAGTTCTGTTTTTATTATCTGTAAGCGTCTCAACAACTACTGCGACACCGCCGGGACCGTAGCCCTCGTAAATATTGTTCTCATAGTTTTTGCCGTCACCGTCACCCGCACCCTTTTTGATAGCGCGCTCAATGTTGTCATTGGGTACGTTTGCCGACTTTGCCTTGGCAATTGCATCGGCAAGGCGTGAGTTTGAAGCGGGGTCTGCACCGCCCTCTTTTACGATAACCATAATTTCACGCGCCATCTTGGTAAATACCTTTGCGCGCTGGGCATCAGTCTTGCCCTTTTTATGCATAATATTGTGCCACTTAGAATGTCCTGACATGTAAATGCCTCCTGTTTCTCTTTTTCCAAAAACAAATTATAACATATTATTTTCTATAGGTCAATAGTCAAAAAATATTCCGCCGTCGGCATATATCGACCCGCCCGCAAGCAGATGTGATTTTATCGCACGGCGAAGGCTTGTGTCCTCTGCAAGCTCGCTGTAATCGGGCTTTACACCCGCAGGATAGCCGAATACGAACGTCAGCACACCGTCTGTTGGCTTGTCTCTGAAAAATGTGGTAAAGCGGGATTGGAATCTGAGTATATTTGAGTCGGGTCCGAGCATGTTCTTTAACTGCGTATCCATCATCCATGAAAAGCAGACAAAAGCCTTGTATTTAAAATCGGGAAAAGTCTTTTTTACTATCCTTGCGCATTCGCCGTAGGCATACTCGCAGTTTTCGGGCGTAAGCCTTACTCCTGCAGGTATATGTACGTTAATAACCGCATCGTCGGGGGAAAGCCTGCCGCCGCAGTCCTCCTTTACCCTGTCGCGAAGCTCAAAATTGAGCACGCCGACGCGCAAAAGCTTTGCATCCATATAAAGCTGTGACCATGAATACAGCCGTGTGACGTCAAAAAACCAGCCGTTATCCGTCTCCTTAATACTGTTTATAAAGGGTACAAGCGTGGAATTCATAACAATTTCACCGTCGATATCACGGCTTTTCAAAAATTCCGCCGCGCGTGGCAGGTAGTATAGTATTGAAAAAAACGCCGCCGTCTGTAAAAGCGGGTCGGCAGGCGTTACCGTCATCTTTATGCGCTCGCCTTCTTTTCTTATTGAAAGAAGATGGGAAAGCAGGCAAAATGCACTGTAGGCTGCGCTGTCTTTTGTGATCTTTTGCGCCGTATCGGTAAGATACGCATACCTTTTGCTGTCAAACACGTTGTACTTATTCTGTATATCTTCAATAAAATCAAGCGGTGTCTCTGTAAACTCCGCCTCGCATTCAGGCAGATTTGTAAGTCCGTAAATTTCTATGACCTCTTGTAAATTCATGGTATCAACTCCCGATATAAGAATATACTACTTGCAGTTAAATGTCAATTATGGTATAATCATTATCCGAGGTGATTATAATGAAAATTGCAACACAGGGCTACGCTACTACCTGGCGCATGGATATGGACGATGCGTACAGAGTGATAAAAGAGGCGGGGTTTGAGGCTATAGATTGGGCGCTCGACTGTCAGTGGAAAAACGGAAGAACCGTTCCCTGCTGGGACAGGAATGCTATTTTTTCGGGAAAGATAAAGCAGGACTGTATCTACGATGAGGATATGGATGCAATTATCGCGCATTATCAGCCTGAGCTTGATACTATAAAAAAATACGGGCTTGAGATAACGCAGGCGCACGCTCCGTTTCCTGCATATGACCCGACAAATCCTGCGTTTTTGGACTATGCTGTTGAAACATATAAAAAATGTATAAAGCTGTGCGAGTACGCGGGCTGTCCGCGTGTGGTAATTCACGGTATTTCCCGCCGCCCGCATGAGTGGGGTCTGACCGATTCGGACATTCACGCGCTTAACATGAAGCTGTACAGCGCGCTTATTCCTGCGCTTAAAGATTCGGACGTGACGGTGCTGCTTGAAAACCTGTTTGCGTCATCAGAGGGCAGACGCTACGCGGGTGTGTGCTCAAACGCTTACGATGCGATAGAGTATATCGATTCACTCAATGAAATGGCAGGGAAGGAGTGCTTCGGTCTGTGCCTTGACGTCGGACACTTAAACCTTATCCACTGCTCCATGCACGACTACGTGTTAAAGCTTGGCAGACGTATAAAAGCACTGCATATTCACGATAACGACATGAACGGTGACCTGCACCTTGCGCCCTACACGGGTACGGTGCGCTGGGCTGATTTTTACGATTCGCTTAAAAAGGCAGGCTACGACGGTGATCTGTCGTTTGAGACCTATCAGCAGACCTCACCCAAAACCTGTGAGGACGAAATGGTACTGCCCTCTCTTGAGTTTATATGTAAATGCGGACAGTTTTTCAGGAGTAAGATACAAGGATGAACACAGTAAAATTATATGATGATAACGCATATCTTACCGAGTTTACGGCGGCCGTTCTGTCTTGTGACAAAACAGAACGCGGTTTTGCGGTAGTGCTTGATAAGACGGCGTTTTTTCCCGAAGAAGGCGGACAGAATTGTGACAGCGGAACGCTGGGGGACGCGAAGGTCAGCTACGTTTCTTTAAAGGACGGCGTGATAACGCATTTTACCGATAAGGAACTGTCGGGCGAGGTGACAGGTAAAATAAACCGGGCGCCGAGGTTTGATAAAATGCAGCAGCACACGGGTGAACATATCGTGTCGGGGCTTGTGTTTAAAAAGTACGGATATAATAACGTCGGCTTTCATCTCGGTGACGATGACGTCACTTTTGATTTTGACGGCATGCTGACACGCGCACAGCTTGATGAAATTGAGCGCGAGGCGAATGAGGTCATATATAAAAACGTGGCGGTAACTGCGGGCTATCCCGATAATCTTGCAGAGCTTGAATACAGGGCAAAGCTTGATCTTACCGAAAACGTGCGTATCGTCGAGATCGAGGGTGTGGATAAGTGCGCATGCTGTGCGCCGCACGTCAGAAGGACGGGCGAGGTTGGTATTATAAAGCTGCTCGAGGCGGGCGCCTATAAGGGCGGTGTGCGTATACATATGGCTTGCGGTATGCGTGCCGTAAGAGACTATCAGATAAAGTTTGATAATCTTGCGGTTATTTCAAACGCGCTGTCATCGGGCAAGAATAACGCGGCGGAGTTTTTTGAAAGATACAGCGCCGAAACGGTATCTCTCAAGGCTCAGCTTTCGCAGTGTAAAAAGGAGATGCTGTCGCTTAAGGCAAGAGTTATCGGTAAAACCGAGGGAAATATCGTTCTTTTTGAAGAGGATATGGACGGAGGTATGATACGTAGTTTTGTCAATATGCTTGAGGGGAAGTATGGGAAGGCATGCGCCGTGTTTGTGAAAAAGGCGGAAAATGAATATAATTTTGCCGCGGCATCGGACAGTGTCCCCATGCGCGCCGTGGCTGAGAGAATGAAGATGGAACTTTTCGCACGCGCAGGCGGGTCGGATAAGATGATACAGGGCTCTGTCATGACTGATAGGGAAAGTATAGAAAAATTCTTTGAAAGCTTATAATTTTAAAAATACCTATTGACAAAAAGCAAAAATAAATATATAATATCGTGGTAACAAATAAGATACATTCTTGCTTGTTACCGCATATTGTATAGGGGTATAGCTCAGTTGGGGACGTTTGCGAGCGCTGCCTGTGGCAGATGCAGCGAGCAAAAAGGAGCAGCCGCGGTCGAAAAAAACGAGCACCTACGGATGTGAAGTTTTTTCGGGCACCGCAATGGGAAGAGCAACGGTCTCCAAAACCGCGTGGTACGCGGAGTGAC
>JAZPZR010000157.1:0-3934 GCA_045544795.1 Eubacteriales bacterium | reverse complement strand
TGCGACCTCTAATCTAGCAGATTTCGAGGGATTTTTGATTTATTCAGGCGCAGGCAGGCTGTCGCCTTACAAGAATGAATAGGTTAAAAAGCACCGAAATATGCAGATTAGAGGCAGGTTCCAATTTGACCTTTTAACCTATGCTAGCACAGACAACAATAAATGTCAAGGAGAGCAAAAATGAAAGAGAAAATCAAGATTGGCTACATAGGTCTTGGCAGGCGCGGAGCTGACGTGCTTAACCGCTGTATCAGCGAAATGCCCGACGTGGAAATAGCAATGATCTGCGATCTGCACCAACCGCTGTTTGAAAAGATAAACGGTATCTTAAAAGAAAAGGGCAGGCAGGAGGCGATAGCCACCACCGACTACCGTGATATTTTAAAAAATCCCGAAATTGACGCGGTGTTCGTTATGACAGGCTGGTGCGGCAGGACGGATATTGTAAAGGACGCAATGCGCGCGGGCAAGTACGTCGGATTTGAAGTAGGGTGCGCTTTTGATATTCAGGAGTGCTACGACCTGCTTCGCGTTTATGAGCAAACAAAAACTCCCATTATGATGCTTGAAAACTGCTGTTACGGCAGGATTGAGATGATGGCGCTGAACGTAAAGGATAAAGGTCTTTTCGGCGAGCTTATCCATGCAGAAGGCGGCTACCATCACGACCTTATAAATTGCCGTGAGCTTTTTGGAAATGAGGAGGACGAGGACAGGCACTACAGAATCCACTCATACATGAAAAGAAACTGCGAGCAGTACCCTACTCACGAGCTTGGACCCATCTGCAAGGTGCTCGGCATCAACCGCGGTAATAAAATGCTGACGCTCAGCTCCTTTGCAAGCAAGGCGGTTGCGCTGGGAGAGCGCATTATAGGGAAAAACGGTGCAGACGGCAAATGGGCAAATTTAGATTATAAGCAGGGAGATATTATAACTACTATTATTACCTGCGCAAACGGACAAACTATCCGTCTTTGTCTTGACACAACCGCGCCAAGACCTCATTATTCCAGAAACTTTACCATCCGCGGAAGTCGTGGAATGTGCAGTGAGGACAGTAAAGTGCTGTTTTTTGACGGCATGAAGGAGCCCTGCCGTAATAATCTTGAGGAAATGTATAAGACCTACGACCATCCGCTGCATGAGGAGTACGTAAGCCTCGGTGAAAAGGGCGGTCACGGCGGAATGGACTGGCTTGTATGCCGTGCATTTGTTGAAAGTGTAAAAAACGGCAGGAATACTCCGATAGATGCGTACGATTCTATACTGTGGCTTGCAATAGCACCGCTTTCCGAAGCGTCGATCGAGCTTGGCGGCTCGCCGGTTCCCGTGCCCGACTTTACCTGCGGTAAATGGGTTAACCGCGAGCCTGTCACGGAAAGTAAATACTGTCTTGATAAAGTCGTCATTGACAAGACCGTAAGCATTTTCCCTGAATAATAAAAAAGCAGATGGGATTTTCCCATCTGCTTTTTTTATGGGGAGAAAGGTTTCCTTATTTTTCAAAGCAAAATGAATAAAAGTCTGCATCCTTCATGGTGATTTTCATTTTTACCCGCTTGCCCAAAAGCTCGGTAAGCGGTCTTTCAAAATCGATCGGGCGGTTAACGCTGTCACCGAAAAGCCTGCCCGAATCAAAGCCGTCAATGGCGTTTCCGTTTTCATCAAGCAGTTCTATTCGCAGATACCCAAGCGCAGAGGTTGAAAAGTTGACAAAAAGGCTGTCACCTTCTACAAGGGTGGGTTTTGTAATAACCTCACCGTCCTCAAAATCTGCCCGCCAGGAGAAAAAGCCGTCAAGTCGAAGCGTGTATCTTTCAAAAGTGACAGGGCGGGATCTGTAGCCCTTTCCCACATACAGCGAAAGCTCATCAGGCTCTCCGTAAAAATCAGACTCCGTCTGCACAAGTCCGTGAACAACGTAGCAGTCGCCGTAAACCCAGTTTTCACCGTTTTCAATACCGGGAGTTAAAAACGCCTCGCGCGTGCGCTTAAAATGAACGCCGTCACCCGATGTCATAATAAAAGCGTCTGTCATGGCGGTTGCCGATCTGCCTTCCTTTTGCTTAAGAACCTCACGGATTCCGTGAAGATCGGGCAGATATTTATAGTTGACGCTGTCGGGCGTACGGTTGATATAGCGGGCGGGAATACCGACGTAAACGTCTGCGCGCGGGTATTTCATCATTCCGTTGGTATACATCTGAAATTCTGTTTTATCCTGCCCGAAATCTATACGCACAGGCTCGGTCCAGTTTACAAAATCGTCCGAGTATGTCACGCGCACGTCACGTACGTGGGTCTCCTCCTCGTATTCTATCTGATGGGCGGTATCAAGCGGATGGTACTCCCTCATATACAGGCAATACTTACCCAGCCTCTCATCCCAGAACGCGATATTCATCGAGTCGAACGCGCCCTTGCCTCTGAGAATTTCACCCGCCTTTTCAAAATGCAGACCGTCGGCGCTTTTGTAGACGTTAAGACAAAAGGTTTCGTGTTTTCTCTCCGCGCGATAGCTTGAAACCGCTTTATATACGGCATCCTTCGGGCAATTCGGGTTGGTATCCTTGAAAATGGCGAAATTGTCAATATATGCAGCACCGTCCTTCATAAAGAAGACGTTGTTATGCTTTGATCCGTTATACTCATACATCTCAAGGTCGGGCTTTTCAAAACGCTTTCCGTCCTTGCTGTATGCAACGCACAGCGCGGTGTGAGTACCTTTGTCTGTGGTGCCCGGACCTTCGTTTGCGCCGCTTCCGCGGTAGTAGAGGCGGTATTTTTCGCCATCGTGTATTATCTGACCGTAACCGCAGTGCTCCCCTTCCCATGCGTCGTTACATTCGAGCACCGCGTTTTTGCGGATAGGCTTATGCATTTTAACGTAAACAGACTCCGCCTTTTGCGCAAGTTCCATATCCCAAAGAACAGTTCTTTTTTCCATTTTGTTTTCCTCAGTATTTTTATCAAAGTGTTTTTAGCCAAGATTCAATAATGTCGGCAGTCACGTCATAGCCGTATGAGGTCAGATGTTGTCCGTCGATATAAAAGCCTGTATTTTCCTGACGGTTTTCGTCGGGTGTTTTGCTACGGTCGTACATAAACGGCAGATTGGGGTTAAGGTAACAGCCGTGCCACAGGTCAAGACAGGGTATTCCCCATTTACGACATATCTCTACCGCCTTATCAAAATATAGACGGCGGTTTACAAAAGAGTCGTTGTTCTGATCGTTCATTTTCTGCGCTACGATAAATCCGATCTTTTTGCCCATCCAGTACTTTGTTGCGCGGTAAAACACGCTTTCAAGCGCACCGCAGAAGGTGGATACGTCATACTCTCCGCTGTAATCAAGTGGGTCAAACGAGCCGACAAGTGTTTTTTCGCCCCGCACAAGACTTCCCGCAAGGTCAGCATCATTTGTGCCGCCTTCTAAAATAACGTAGTCCGCATCACGAAATTCCTCGTACATTTTATCAAGCGTTGCCGACACGGAATGTCTTTGCTTGCCGCTTGCATAGGGCGAAAGCTTTTCGGTAACGGTACCGCCGCCTACAGCGTAGTTTTTATATATCATGTCGTTTTTTTCGGCAATTCTTGTTGCCCAGTTTCCCGTGGCGGAATTTCCCGCGCAGATAGAATCACCGTTCCATATTATCGTTTTTTTGAAAAGCTTATTTTCCATATGATATATCCTCAAATTTTGTCGGTTTTCCTTATTATATTATCACGCCTTTAAAAAATCAATATCCCGCCAAAATAAATATATTCAATTGCATATCACCGATATTTTTGCTAAAATATGCTTGGTGATAAAAATGAACTTACCCAAACGAAAAATAATCAGACTGCAAAATTACGATTACAGCAGTAGCGGCGCATATTTTGTAACAATCTGCACCCAAAACCACGCACAGATTTTATCCAACA
>JAZPZR010000156.1:0-3771 GCA_045544795.1 Eubacteriales bacterium | reverse complement strand
GGGGAGGATATTATCCTCCCGCAACAGCAAATAAAAGAATCCCTTGAAAACAGTAGTGTTTCCAAGGGATTTCTTCACTTCCCCCGAACTCGCTCTCTACCGTACCATTGTACGCCGACGAGCGCGAGTTCACGAAATCTGAACTCTTTTTTAAAAGTCACATAAGAGTGTCAAATTAAAAGAATAGTTTTTTGACACTCTTATAAAAAGTAACGGCTCATTCAACCGTTACTTTTTTCTTTATAATAGCGGGTTTTATTTTGATAAAAATAACTGACAGTACTTTGTATATCAGGTTCATTATATACGATACGATAAGTGATGAAACAGTTACGAGTATCACCATTACGGGAAACCAATAAAGCCTGTCTGTCATAACTTCGACGTTATGACGAAGAAACTCGTAATAATAATTGTCAAAAATCCATGATATCAGATATGCGCCCAGCGTCAGTTCTGACAATTTGGCAATTACTTTTGAAAATGCGGGCTTAATCTTACTGTAGCTCAGGTTTGTAAAAAACGTAAAGAACAAAACAGATTGAATCACCTGCAGTATGCCCTGATAATCATTTAAAGTATGGAATTTGAACGCACCGCCGTATGAATATAAAAAGTTAAACGTTCCGTTCAGCAAAAGAGTTATAACGGAAGTGCCGAAAATATATCTGCTTTTTAGCTTTATCGGGTATTCTTTAAGATAACAGCCGATGAAGTAATATGTCATCGGACTTGAATAAAGTGATTCCCAGAAATCAGGAATGAGCGGAAAAGCATATTCGTAGCCTTTACCGTTGAAAAGTGTCATTATAGAAGGAATGATAAGATTTACGACAGAGGGGAGCGCGGTCATGAATAGCAGTATGCCGATAAGCGCGAGTTTTTTCTTTTGCGTTTGCAGTCCGTGATACAAAACGTTCAAAAAGGGACAAAGCAAAAACAGACCGATGTACATTTCAATGTACCAGGAATTATTGGCGTGCTCAAATGCAAAAAAACCGCGGATAAATTCACCCAGAGAGTAGGTCTGCCCGTATCTTATCATCTTATATATAACACTCAAAACTGAGGCGAGTATGTAGATAATAAGCGTTTTGGATATTTTGCCGTAATAACTTAACGTCAGCTTTTTACCTGACATGAGATAGCCGGTTAGCAGTAGAAAGAGCGGCACGCAAATGATAAAGAGTGAACGCATTACCATCATAATGTACATTGGAAATCCGGTTACTTTTTCGTAATAGAATTCAGTATTCATAAAAAAATGTACGCATACCACAAATAAAAATGCAAAGCATCTTATTATGTCAAGCGCGGGACTTCTTGGCTTAATCTTATTGTTCATTTTTCCTCCGATTACCGTTAGAATAATTTAAAACTCATATCAGTCTGAGTAATTGTAAATATAACTACTATAAGCAGCGAAACAAATAAGCCCGTGTACAGAATTATTTTAGCTGTGTTTTTCTTTCCTTTAAAATCAGGTAGTGAAGAAAAGCCGCACTCCTCAAGAGTGATAGATTCTTTTTTAAGCGGCTCTGCTGTTTCGATGCTTTCAAGATATGCGCGGGATAACTTTGCATAATTGAACTTCGGCGCGCTTTCTGTTATATAACTGAAGATTTCTTTTGCCGTTTGAAAGTCGTTTGTGTGAAAACAAGCTACGGCATAGGTATATTTTGTCTGGATTTCTGAAAGAAGATCGTCGCCAAAATCCTTACTGTTCAGTATTTTTTTATATATCTCTTTACATGCCTCATAGTCATTATCAAGATATAAATTATAAAAACGCATAAGCGTACATTTTTGCCTGAGCTCTTTTCCGTTTTTTACAGAATTTGTCATCTGTTCAAACTGCTTACAGACTGTTTTAAGCATTTGTTCATCACCAATGTCAAAATAGCATCTGGCAAGATAGGTGTAGTATATGTGAGCGTATCTTTGTTGTGACGGATCCTTGATTTTTTCGTTACAAATATTTATTGTTTTATTATAATCACCTAAAAGATAGGATGATATTATGTGTTCGGTAGCGTTTGCCGTGCACACCTTCATTTTTTCAAGTATCTGTGAAAACGCTTCGGGGTCTGCATTTTGTTTTAAAACAGGAAATATCACGTTATTGACTGCAAGTGTTGTGATAACTTTTATTGCAATAAGATAGAAAATAAACGCAAACGGTATCGAAAGAAGATTTCCCGGTAACAGAATAATTAACAGAGCAACAATGGCGCTGATTATGTTTCCCGTGCGTATAAACGTTTTGTATTTTTTAATTATATTATCTGTGTTCATTTCAAGTCCAATCATTAAAATGTTATTTCAAAACAGTATATATTTCCGTAGCTCCAGTTGAAATCGCTTCCGTTATGTCTGTCAAACGTCAAGAGAAAATATCTTGTTCTGCTGCCGAGCTTTACAGGTATGAGTGTGCCCCAACCTCGAAAACCGCCGTCACGGAAGTTAAACTTTGCATTATACATTTTATTTTTTGTATATATGCGGTAATCTGACGTAGCTTTAAAATCATTTCCGCACATAAACACCTTCTCATTGTTGACGGTGATAAATGAACCGCCTGTTTCTGCTCCGTCATTTCCCTGGCCTATATACGTATATTCCTCAAACGGATTGTCTGATTCAAAAAAGAAGTATCTGTATGAATTTATAGAAGGATCTTTTCTGCATATAGCCATATACCACTTGTTTTTATTTTCATCATAATAAAAATCCGGGTCTTCATCGTGCGCTTTTGCAGAAAAATCACATGTGTCGGAATTTTCTTTTGACTGCATGAGGGTTATGTCTACAACGTTTACACCAAAGCGTATATCACCCTCAAACTCGGCATGGGCAAGCACGTGTCCGTGATTGAATGATGCAACCCACAGATACCACGTGTTAGTCTTGCGGTTGAACAAAACAGAGGAGGCGACGTCACCGCACCATCTGTCGTCACCGGCATCAAAAAACACAGCGCCTGTAAGCTCAAATTCAGCAGTTGTGGGAATCCATGAAAAAACACCTTGAAACATGTGCTTTTGCATTCTGACTGACATTGTAAGATATATCTTTCCGTCAGATAGCATTACATCGCCGTTTTCGTATCGTATAGGTCGCATGTCCGCCTGTGAAATGCCGCAGTCAATATATGATTTTACAGATTCTACGGTTGCATTTTCGCATATAACGGAAACGTATCCGTCCGAGAATTTTTTGAAGTTGTTTGAATCGCTGAATTTATCACATTCAAAAGTCGCAAAAAACTCGGCACAGTCGTTTACTTTGAAGTATATATCAAATGCGCCGGGCCGGCAGGATATTATCATACAGGGTTTATCATACGCTTTTTCAAGCGGGATTTGTTTTCTCTCTCCGTCGGAGAGAACGCTTACTGATTCATTATTACATGTTATTTTGACGTAGGTATCTGCGATATAAAATCCAAAACCCGCATTTTCTCCTTTAAAACAGATCTCATGCGTTGCAAAAGGAAAGAAACTGCCAAGAAATCTTTCGCAATATCCGTCCGAAACAACATACGTATTGTGAGTAATATTTTCAAGACAATTTTGGCTTCTGTTTAAAACAGGGTAAAGGTCACCTCTGGTATCTTTTACAAAATCTTTTGAAAAGGTCATCTTATTTAAGAGCAACTGCTTGTTTTTATACATAGACATGGAAAACTGTCTTTTGAATATTGTATTGTCAAACATAATTTTTACTTCTTTCAAGTTGAATATTTGTTGCAATAGTTTTGTACTGACCGTT
>JAZPZR010000155.1:0-7574 GCA_045544795.1 Eubacteriales bacterium | reverse complement strand
CCGTCGGTATTGTCTACATGCGGTAAAAAGGTATATTCACCACATTTATTATTGAAAATATATGTATCTTCAGATAAATATATTTCAGGGTGTTCTAAAAGAACCCGTTTAACAACCGATTCGTTTTCAGAAGAATTTATTGTACAGGTAGAATAAACAAGCGTACCGCCGTTTTTTAAATAGCAAACAGCGTTTGACAGTATTTTAAACTGTACATCTGTCAACGAATCAAAATCAATATTATTATATTTAATATCCGGCTTATTAAAAATCATTCCAAGCCCACTGCACGGCACGTCGCACAATATCTTATCGGCAGAATTGACAAGTGCTTTATCAAATACCGAACTGTCCTTAACCACAGGCTTAACTGATTTTATACCAAGACGTTTGCAGTCATTTTTCAGGTTCTGAACTTTATGATCGTGCAGATCAAACGCAAGAATTTCACCCGAATCTTCAGATAAATAAGAAAGTGTAAAGGTTTTACCGCCGGGAGCCGCACACATATCGATAACCTTGTCGCCTCGTTTGGGCGATAAGGTTTTTGCGCATATAAACGACGGTAATCCTATTACGTGAAAAAGTCCCGCTTTAAACGCTGAAGAACTCTCAATAAAAGATGCGGAATCCACACAAAGAAGACCGTTAAATTCAGTAAGTTTAGCGTCAGTTCCCTCAAGTTTTAAAACAGAAATAAGCTTATCGGGAGAGATCTTATTTGTATTTACAGCAATGTAAACCGACCTGTCATCGACCTGATATTGCATCAGCTTATCAAAACCGTCCTCACCGATCGAATCGGTTATTACATCTGCGATTTGAGGAGAGACGGAATATTTAACAGACTTTTCTGAAGGTGGCTTGATATTTTCAAATTCAGAAGATAATTTTCTCAGAATAGCGTTTACAAAACCTGCACTTTTGTATTGCTTAAAATGTTTTACAAGGTCAACGGAAGTATTACATGCAGCACTTGCAGGTGTTGACATGAACGCAATCTGATAAAGACCCATTCTTAAAACGTTTATCACAGTCACACTCATTTTTTTAAGTTTGACAGACGAAACACAGGAAATGTAGTAATCAAGCAACATGCGTTTTTCAAGAACACCGTATAAAAGTGCCGACGTAAAAGCGCGGTCGCGCTCAGAAGGAATCTGACGCAGATACTTTTTTAACGACAGATTTGGAAAAACACCGTCTTTATCATATTCAATTAAAATATTTAAAACTGTTTTTCTGGCAATATCCATCAGCGTTTTCTTGAAAACCTCAAAATAAAAGTAAGCATTTGTCCGAAAGAAACAAGCATTGCCGCAACGTAAGTCATCGCAGCTGAAGAAAGTACCTTTCTCACACCTCGTACATCAGAATCCGAGAAGCTCATCTCCTTAATATTATTCAGCGCTCTTGCACTGGCATTAAACTCAACAGGTAACGTAATAAGCTGAAAAAAGAAAATAATTAAAAAGCAGATCACAGCAATATCACACAAAACAGGAATGTGCGTTGCAAAACTAAGAATAATAAGAAGATAAAGTATTTTTGAACTAAAGTTGGTAACACCAATAACACTTGATCTTATTTTTACAGGAAGATAGCCGACGGCATGCTGAATAGCATGACCAACTTCATGTGCCGCAATACCGATAGCAGCAACCGAACTGCCGTTATAAACGTCGTCTGACAAACGAACGACTTTATTAACAGGATCAAAATGATCGGTAAGATCACCTGAAACACACTCAATTGAAACGTCGTATATACCTGCGTTATTAAGTATCAGCCTTGCGATCTGACCGCCCGTTATATTATTTGAGTTATTTATCCGCTTATATCTGCTGTAAGTCGATTTAAGATTAACCTGTATAATAAGAGAAATAATAAACAGGGGGAGCATTATAACAAGAGAATAATAATCGTAATAAAACACAATCTCACCTATATATCAATAATATTTGTTCCTATTTTTATATTGTGTCCCAAAGTAAACGAATAAGCATCCATTTTTCGTTTTCCCTGTTTTTGGATTTCTGTAATTATAACAGAGTGTCCGTCACCGCAAACGACTTCGATACCTTTTTTATCAACGCAAACAACAGTACCGTATTCCATATCATGTTTTTTTCCAAAAACAACCTTGTGTATTTTATAAACGCCGTTTTTGGCCTCAAGATATGCGGACGGCCATGGATTCAAACCGTAAACTTTACACTTAACAGACGCGGCAGACTCAGAAAAGTCAAGTTTTCCCATATCCTTTGTTATCATACTGACATGGGTTGCCTCAGATTCATTTTGCGGAATTCTCTTGGCAACGCCGCTTACAATTTCACTTATAGCCTGCTCAAGACACTCAGCTCCAAGAACACTTAGTCGATCAAAAAGTTCGCCTGCTGTTTCATATTCACCGATCTGTGTATCTTTGGAAAGAATAATATCACCTGTATCAAGGCCGAGTCCCATATGCATTATCGTAACGCCTGTTGTTTTATCACCGTTCAGAACGCTCGCCTGAATGGGAGAAGCACCGCGGTATTTAGGCAGGAGCGAACCATGAACGTTTATACAGCCATACTCAGGATAATCAAGCACGTATGAGGGAAGTATTTTTCCGTATGCCGCAACAACGATAAGCTGAGGGTCCAGCTGTTTGATAAGATCAAGAACGGCTTCGTTTTTAAAAGTGTCGGGCTGATATACGGGAACACCGTTATTCAAGGCAAACTCTTTCACGGGCCCGAAAGTAACCTTGTTTCCCCTGCCGTTAACTTTATCCGGCTGACAAAAAACAGCAACCAAATCATATTTTGAATTTAAAAGTTCAAGAGACGGAAGCGCAAAATCAGGCGTTCCCATAAAAACAACTCTCAAATTTTTCATTATTCAAATACCTCTTTACCGATCTGAGGAATTGTGATTCCGTCAAGATGGTCATTTTCATGCATAAGCGCCCTTGCAATAAAATCCTCGGCTTCCATGGTAAACCACTCGCCTTTAATATTCTGTGCCTCAATAGTAACCTTATGAGGGCGAACTATTTTAAAGCTTCTACCGGGGTATGAAAGACAACCCTCTATATATTTATCATTTTTCCCTTTTGTCTTAATGATTTTTGGATTGATAAACTCAATCATTTCACTTTGCTCGTCATCACCCACGTCAACAACAAATATACGTTTGAGTATGCCGACCTGAGGTGCGGCAAGACCCACACCGCGAGCCTTTGCAAGCGTATCCTTCATATCGATTACAAGTTCAGCTATTCTATCGTCAATCACTTCAACCTCACGTGATTTTTTCGAAAGAAATTCATTATTATTCTTTACTATTTCTCTTAATGCCATAATAACCTCACACGTTACTCATCGGATTAACATTAATACTTAATTCCGATTGTAATTCGTTTATAAAAAACATATTTATTTCATCAAGTAAGTTGTAGAGCCTTTTTCCGTTTTTTGTTTTAACAAGAAGATTGTATCTGTATTTTTCGTTAAACCTTGCAATTTTCGGCGCAATAGGCTCCATCAAACGAACAGGCAGATCACTGTATTCATTTTTGCTGAGTTCGTCAAGCTTATTATAAAGTTTTCTCACATCTTTATATGCACCGTTACTGTCTTTTGATGCCACCGTAAAAAGAACTATATCAGAATAAGGCGGATAACAAAAAACTTTCCTGAAAGCAATTTCATGGTCAAAGTATTTATCGTAATTTTGTGTCTTGGCATACTTGATAATTTTATTATCAGGCGAATACGTCTGAATAACAGCACGGCCCTCTTTTCCTGCGCGCCCCGAACGTCCGCATACCTGTGTCAAAAGTGAAAACGTTCGTTCTGATGCGCGAAAATCATCAACAAATAACGATAAATCAGCATTGATAACACCGACAAGTGTTACGTCGGGAAAATCAAGACCCTTTGCAACCATCTGTGTACCGAGCATAATATCGTACTTTCCGTTTTTAAAATCAGTCAGTTTATCACCGTATTCTATATATGAACCGACAGTATCAAAATCCATTCTGAGAACCGAAGCGGAGGGGAAAATATTTTTAAGCTCACTGTAAACAAGCTGAGTGCCGATGCCGAGTTTTTTAATATGCTTTCCCGAACACTGCGGGCACTGTTCAAAGAACTTGATGCTGTAACCACAGTAATGACACATACATCTGCCGTTGGCGAGATGATACGTAAGAGAAATATCACAATTGGGACACTTGGCAACATAACCGCAGCTTCTGCATCCGACAAGAGGATTTGCTCCTCTTCTGTTTAAAAACAGGATCGTCTGTTCTGAATTATTAAGATTTTTTTCTATCTCTTCTCTGAGTTGCTCGCTCAAAAAAGATTGCTCGCCTTGCTTATAAGCTTCGGTCATATCGATTATATGCGCACTTGGAAGAGCACTGTTGTTATATCGCTTATCCAATCTGTGAAACTTATAAACACCCTTTTTGGCAAAATAAAACGATTCAATAGACGGTGTGGCAGAACCGAGTACAAGAGGAATATCCAACCGCTTACAAATATACTTTGCTATATCACGTGCGTGATAACGCGGCGAGCTTTCGGATTTATAGCTTGGTTCATGCTCCTCGTCAATTATTACAAGGCCGAGATTGTTAACAGGTGAAAACACCGCGCTTCTCGTTCCGACAATAACCGTAACCTCATTCTCCTTGATTTTTTTCCACTCATTTGCGCGCTCGTTAGGAGAAAGACCGCTGTGAATAACAGCAACCTTCTCACCGTACCTCATATAAAATCTTGATAACGTCTGCGGAGTGAGTGAAATTTCAGGAATCATGAACATTACAGATTTGCCGCTTTTTAACGCAAGGTCGATAAGCGACATATAAACAAGCGTTTTACCGCTGCCTGTAACACCGTGAATAAGATGAGTATTGTACTCAGAAAAAACAGATTTGATATCCGTAAACACCTTGGCCTGATCTTCAGAAAGAATGATCGGTGTATCATCACTGCGTTTATCAAGCTGCTTATACGGGTCGTTTTCGATTTTCTTCTCAACGACTTCAATAACACCCTTTTTCACAAGAGAGTCAACCGTCGAAGACGTGCAACCGGTATAATATGCGGCATCACGAAAGGATATCTCACCGTAATCAAGAAAAAGACAAAGAAGATCGTGTTGGCGCTCAAACCGTTTATTTAGCTGAGAAATAATATGCTCAACCTGTTGTCTGTCAGTCTTCAGAACAAGAAACTTTTGCGTTCTGTCGGATTTTACTGAAATAGAAAACTCATTAACTACCTTCCCCGACGCCAAAGCTTTTTTAAATTGACCGACAAGCGTACCCGGAACGTCCTCAAAGCGAACACCTTTACGTTTGCTTTTTATAAAATCAAACAGTTCGGGTGACGACTCTTTCAACTGATCTGTTGCAGCAAATCGCTCGTTAATACGAAAATCAATACCGCGCGGAACGATTGCTTTAAACGCTCTGTAATAAGAAACGAAATATTTAGACCTGAGAATTTCCATAAGCTCAAGCTGAAGCCCTTCAATCACAGGCTCACTGTCAGCAACGCCCAAAACGCATTTAAGTTTTTCGGTATCCTCGCGTTCAAAGCAGGAAAGAACGATTGCTTTTTTTCTGACGTTTCCCTTTGAGAAAGGAACAACGACACGAACACCCGGAACAACTAAATCTACCAATTCATCAGGTACAAGATAGTCGTATGGCTTATCAATCTTTAAAATCATATTGTCAATTGCAACACTGACACATACAGCCATACGAAAACTCCTATTTATTCTTCCTTAGATACTTCTTTATTTTCTGCAACGTCATCTGACGCATCTTTACAGGTAACTTTGCCCTGTGCGATATCGTTAATAGCAAGCTTAACAGGTTTATCTGTAAGCGGAATACCGCTCTGTTCCGAAGCCTCAAGAAGCTGTCTTGCTCTTTTAGCAGTAATTGTAACAAGTGCATATCTGCTCTTTGTTACCTTTTCAAGTTCTCCGATTGCGGGATAAAGCATCATAGTAGTGTACCTCTTATATAATTATTATTTTATTATTCTTAATTCTTTCTGCTTTGATTATTGACAGAACGTCATCACATGCTTTTTCAACAGTATCATTGACAACGACGTATGTATACTCATTCATATGAGATATTTCTTCGTAAGCACGCCTGATACGTGATTCAACAACGTCCTGCGATTCAGTGCCTCTTCCTGCCAAACGCTGTTTGAGAATTTCAAAACTGGGCGGTGCAACAAAAAGAGAAACGGCATCGGGTATTTTTTTCATAACCTGAAGCGCACCCTGTACCTCAATCTCCAAAACAACGTCATAGCCCATGTCGCGCTGTTTTTCAACGTATTCGGCATTTGTTCCATAGAAATTATCACAGTAAGTTGCATATTCAAGCATCTTACCCTTTGAAATATTATCCTGAAACTTTTCCTTGGTTATAAAATGATATTCAACACCGTCTGTCTCCCCCGGCCTCGGGTCACGAGTTGTACAGGAAACAGAATAAACAAGATTATCATCATTTTCAAAGACAGATTTTAAAACCGTGCCCTTACCGACCCCTGACGGACCCGATATAACAATAAGCAAACCTTTACTCATCATCAATTTCCTCCTCATCACCACTGTCATCCAACCTGTTTGCGACAGTTTCAGGCTGAAGCGAAGAAAGAATAACGTGATCACTGTCAGTAATTATAACAGCCCTCGTTCTCCTTCCGTACGTTGCATCAACAAGAACACGGCTGTCTCTCGCTTCCTGAATAATACGTTTGACAGGTGCGCTCTCAGGACTTATTATTGCAACAACGCGGGACGAATTTACCATATTACCAAAACCGATATTGATAAGTCGCATATAATTCTCCTTACTCAATGTTCTGAATCTGTTCTCTGATCTTTTCGATAACAGACTTGGTATCAACAACAAGTTTTGTAATTTCAACAGAATTACATTTAGAACCTGTTGTATTTATCTCTCTGTTCATTTCCTGAACAATGAAATCAAGTTTCTTGCCGATAGCCGCAGCATCACTGTTCATGAGTTCACGGAACTGTGAAATATGACTTCTGAGGCGTACTGTTTCTTCACCAACGTCGACACGGTCGGCAAATATTGCAACTTCTGTAATAAGACGCTGTTCGTCAAACTCTTTACCTTCAAGTGCCTCTCTCATTTTCGCGGCAAGTTTAGCTTTATATGCCTCAATAGATTCGGGAAGCAACACTTCGATTTTTGATACTGTGTCAAGAATTAAATCAAGGTTTTCCTCAATATATATTTTAAGTTTTTCACCTTCCGTAACACGCATTGAATTATAAGAATCAAGCGCGCTGTCAAGAAGTGATAAGACCGCTTTCTCAATTTCCTTTTCATCAACCTCTTTTTTGCGAAGTTTTATAACGTCAGGAGTTTTCACAAGAAAGCTGGTTGTTATGTCATTTTTTATCTTAAGTTTTTTCCCAAGCAGCTTGAAAGCATCATAATAACCGCTTGCAAGCGCTTCATTCACCTCGACCTCATAAGACTCATCCTTACCGCTGTCAATAAAAAG
>JAZPZR010000154.1:0-8910 GCA_045544795.1 Eubacteriales bacterium | reverse complement strand
TTTTCATTTGGAAATTTAATTTCACGACGTATCATTTTAATAAATTCAACCGTGATATTCTGACCGTATATATCTTCGTTAAAATCAAATATATTCGTTTCGATATTGGGGCTATCTGTTTTTTCGACACTTGGTCTTATACCGACGTTTGAAATACTGTTATAAGTTTGGTCACCAATAATTGTACGCGTAATATAGACGCCATATGCAGGAATAAGCAAATCGTCTGCAAAACTGATATTTACGGTTGGCGCTTTTTTCTTGCTACCGAGGCTTTTTCCGTGTAAAACCTGTCCGTAAATACTGTATTTTCTGCCAAGTAAAGCGTTAACTTTTTCAATATCACCGTTTGAAATACATTCACGAATGACAGAAGAACTTATTTTTTCTCCGTTTTGCCGCAACAAATCGACAACGGTCAGATCAATTGATAATTGACTGCATATCTCTTTTAAAACAGATACGTCGCCTGAAGCGTTTTTTCCAAACCTGAAATCGTTTCCGCAAACGATTTTTCTGACGTTGTTTTGATTATATAGGATATCACGCACAAAGGCTAGGGGAGTAAGCTCTTTGATTTTTTCAAAATCATCAAATATGATTTTTTTAATACCGAGCGAAGACAGAATATGTTTTTTTGTCTGTGCGTCTGTGATCATTGGTGCGTTTTTGCAGTTTTTATAAAAAGTGTATACTGCGGGGGTAAGGTCATGACAGTTGTTAATTGCAGTATTTATTACCGCCACATGTCCTGAATGGACCCCGTCAAAATCACCGAGCGCAGCACATAAGCCATTGTTCATTTAATTGCTTCCTTTTAAAGATGGGTAATGATTTTAAACACTTCTTTGCCGTCTTTTTCCAATATTGAGCCTATTCCGAGCAGTTTTTCATGTTTTACAAGGCATAAATCACGTGGCAAGTTTTTTAACTTTACAGTGTCAATTTCACATCCGTTTTGTAAAAGACGTGCAAAAAAGCTTCCCGGATTAAAAACAGGCATGTGCGAAAGTGCTTTTTCAATGGGAATAACACTGTTTTCTATCTCTTCACTGTCGAGCGACACTGACTGTTCTATTGTCCAACCGCCTGTTTTGGTTCTTTCAAGCGCACTCATTGTACCGACTGTCCCAAGCGCTCTTGCGATATCACGGCAGAGTGAACGGATATAGGTTCCCTTAGAACAGGCAACGTCCATTATAAGCTCGTTGTCGGAAAACTCGATTATATCAATCGAATAGATTGTTATCTCACGTTCAGGTACTTCGACGTCTTTTCCGCTTCTTGCGAGTTTGTAAAGCGCTGTGCCGTTTACTTTTATTGCAGAGTAGGCGGGAGGAATTTGTCTGATGTTACCGATAAAATCAGGCAGTACACTCTCAATCTCTTCAAGCGTTACTTTTTTGTCTGACGTATCTGTAACATTTCCCGTTATGTCGTGTGTATCAGTCTCAATACCGAATTTTAAAGTCGCACGGTACCTTTTATCACCTTCAGTGAGATATTGGCATAGCTTTGTTGCTTTTCCGCACATTATCGGCAAAAGACCTGTTGCAAGCGG
The DNA here is from genome assembly GCA_045544795.1 of Eubacteriales bacterium. Lineage (GTDB taxonomy): Bacteria > Bacillota > Clostridia > Oscillospirales > QAKW01 > RGIG9041. The sequence continues at coordinate 7,349 of JAZPZR010000154.1, read as the reverse complement.
ATCAAGCGTGCCGCTGTGACCGCATTTTACACCAAGCCTTCTTTTCATTTGTGCAACGGCAGAAAAAGAAGTTATTCCCTGCGGTTTATTGATTAAAATTATTCCGTCTGTCATTTTGTACCTTCGTAGAGTTTGTCAGCCATGATCTGCTTAAGCTCGTCATAATCGCCGACCATCGTACATCCTGCCGCCATTTTATGTCCGCCGCCGCCAAAGGATTTGCATACGGCGCTTGCATCAACAAGTCCGTTTGTTCTGACAGAAAGCTTGTACTCGTTTTCGCCAACCTGTCTGAATGTAGCAGATGCCTGAACGCCCTCTATTCTTACAGGTATGGAAGAAAGTCCTTCGATGTCATCCTCTGTTGCTGATAATTCGTTTATCCACGACGACTTGATTATCATACAAACAATCGAATTGCCGTGAAAATACTCCAACGATTCAAGCGCGCGGCGTTCGATCTCGAACGAAGCAGAACTTTTTGTTCTGAACAGTAACTTGTTAAGCTTTGCCGTATCAGCTCCTGCATCAATAAGCGCAGACGCTACTTTATGAGTATACGATGAAGTACTGTCATACACAAAGCAACCTGTATCTGTTGATATCGCAGTATAGAGACAGTCGGCTATTGTGCTGTCCATTTCGTTCATGTATGTAATTATATCATATACCACTTCACCGCATGCCGCAGCATTGTCGCGTATAAGATTTGCTTTTCCGTAACCGCTGTTTGTGGGGTGATGGTCAATTACAACGTCGGCATTTTCTGCAAAAGATGCATATGTTTTACCTGCCATGCCCGGTGCCGCTACGTCAACACACACGATAGCACCTCGACATTCGTTTTTGATCGACGTTAAACCGTCTGATAAAAATCTGTATCTTGGTGATATTTCGCTGTCACAAACGACCTGAACCGACTTGCCTTTTTTTGTGAGTGCATGAAACAGAGCATACGCACTGCCAAGTGTATCACCGTCGGGGCGTACGTGGGTTATGAGCGTTATTTCGGGAAATGACAGCAGTAATTCTGTTATTTCTTTTACTGTATTATTCATTTTCCTGTTCCTGCTTTATTTCTGAAAGCTTTTGTTCGATGAACATGCCGTATTTTATAGATTCATCAATTGTAAAAACAAGCTCCGGAGTGTAACGTATCTTCATTGCTTTTGACAACAGCATGCGTGCAAAAGACGCTGACGACTGCAGACCCTTGAGGGCTTCATTATCATCACCGCTAAGTACAGAGAAGTAAACACGCGCCGACTTTAAGTCGGGCGTGGTGCGTACTTCTGTTATAGAAACAAAATCAGGAATTCTGGGATCCTTTAATTTGGGTATAATGAGAGAGAGCTCTTTTTTGATTTCTTCATTTACCTTTTCTATTCTGTGACCTGCCATTAGTCTTTTATCTCCTGCATTTCAAATGCCTCTATTATGTCGCCTACTTTAATATCGTTGTAGTTTTCAATAGTGATACCGCATTCGAAGTTTTCGAGTACTTCCTTGGCGTCATCCTTAAATCTTTTGAGTGAGGAAAGCTCACCTGTAAATATTACAACAGAATCTCTTAAGAGACGTACACTTGAATTTCTTGTGATTTTACCTTCTTTTACGTATGAACCTGCAATTGTACCGACGCCTGATGCCTTGAATACCTGACGTACCTCTGCAAAACCAAGCACAACCTCTTTGAACTTGGGTGCAAGCATACCCTTCATAGCAGCTTCTATCTCTTCGATACAATCGTAGATAATATTATAAAGGCGGATATCAACGTCGTTCTTTTCGGCAGATGCTCTGGCTGCAGAATCGGGACGTATATTAAAACCGACAATGATAGCACTTGATGCGTTTGCAAGCATAACGTCACTTTCATTGATTGCACCTACTGCACTGTGGATAACACGTACGCGTACTTCCTCGTTAGAGATCTTTTCGAGTGATGTTTTTACAGCCTCAGCAGAACCCTGAACATCGGCTTTGACAATAATGTTGAGTTCTTTCATATTGCCGTCCTGAATTCTTGAGAACAGGTCGTCAAGCGAAACTGTATACTGACTCTGCTTTTTGAGTTTATCCTCTTCTTTTCTCTGTTCAGCAAGTTCTTTTGCAAGACGCTCGTCTTCAACAACGAAGAAGGTATCGCCTGCCTGCGGTACTTCTGCAAGACCGATTATCTCAACAGGTGTTGAAGGACCTGCCTGTGCGATCTTCATTCTCTTATCGTTTGTCATTGCTCTGATCTTACCCACAGCGGTACCTGCGATGATAACGTCACCGTTTTTGAGTGTACCGTTCTGTACAAGAAGTGTAGATACAGGACCGCGGCCCTTATCAAGATACGCTTCGATAACCGTACCCTTTGCAAGTCTGTCGGGGTTTGCCTTGTACTGATTCATTTCAGCGGTAAGGAGAACCATTTCAAGAAGTGTATCAATACCTTCACCCTTGAGCGCAGAAATAGGTACACAGATTGTTTCGCCGCCCCACTCTTCAGGTACAAGCTCATACTCTGTGAGTTCCTGCTTTACTCTGTCGGGATTAGCAGAATGCTTATCCATTTTGTTGATGGCTACAATTATCGGAATGTTCGCAGCTTTTGCATGGTTGATAGCCTCAACAGTCTGCGGCATGATACCGTCATCTGCGGCAACAACGAGAATTGCAATATCGGTAACTGCCGCACCTCTTGCGCGCATCTGTGTAAAAGCGGCATGACCGGGTGTGTCAAGGAAGGTGATCTGCTGATCGTTAACCTTGACTTTGTATGCACCGATGTGCTGTGTGATACCGCCCGCTTCGCCTTTTACAACGTTTGTATTTCTGATTGCGTCAAGAAGCGAGGTCTTACCGTGGTCAACGTGTCCCATTACAACTACAACAGGATCACGGGGGAGGAGGTTTTCTTCTGCATCCTCGGTATCGTCAATAAGTCTGTCTTCTATTGAAAGGATAACCTCATGCTCAACCTTGACGCTGAACTCCTCACCAATAAGAAATGCCGTGTCAAAGTCAATAGTCTGTGAAGCGGATGCCATAACACCCATTCCCATGAGCTTTGCAACGACCTGTGCAACGTTGACCTTCATCTTATGTGCAAGATCGCCTACTGATATTTCGTCGGGAACAAGTATCTTAAGCTGTGCCTTTTTGCGCTGAAGCTCGATTCTCTTAAGTCTTTCTGCTTCGCTTTCCTTTTTCTTTTTGCCGTACTGCTGGAAATTGTTCTTTTTAACAATTTTCTGCTTTGACTGACTCTGATTATTCTTTTTATTTTCGTGTGAACTTGCAAGCTCGTCAAGCTTTTCATCATATTTTCCGAGGTTTACGTCTGTTGTTCTTGTGTCAACGACACGAACCTTTTTCTCAAACGTAATGTCCTCAGGGTTGATTTTTGCCTTTTCTTTCTTGGGCTTTTCCTTTAACTGCTTTACAGGCTGTAAAACACGCTTTTCTTTCTTTTCTTCTGCCTTTACAGCGGGCTTTGCATCTGATGCGGGCTTGTTTGCTGCTTTAGGTGCAGGTTTTGCTTCCGTCTTGGGAGCGGGTTTTGCATCTGTTTTGGGAGCAGGCTTCGTCTCTGTCTTGGGTGCAGGTTTCGCATCTGCTTTGGGTGCAGGCTTTGTCTCTGTCTTGGGAGCGACCTTCTTGGGCTCAGGCTTTTTCTCAACAACAGGCTCGGGCTTAACTTTACCGCTGTCAAGAAATTCGTCAAAACTGTCAACGCAATTCTGCTTTGTATAGTGCGCAAGAAGATAGTCTGCCTCATAAGATGTGAGAGTTGCCATGTGCGTGCGTTCTTTGGGCTCAAGCTTGTTCAGAAGCTCGAGTATTTCATTGCTTTTGCCTCCGATATCCTTGGCAAAATCGTGAACTTTATATTTGATGTTCAAACTCATTCAATTACCTCCCCGAATAATCGTGTTTTTAAAAGTTTAGCAAAGCCCTCGTCTGTTATGCCGAGTATGCCGACCGGCTTTGTGCCGATTGCATAACCTAACTCTGCCTTATCGTAGTTAACTGTTATAGGGACAATGTCTGATTGCTGAAAAATTTCGGTGACGGTCTCTTTTGTGCGCGGTGAACAGTCTTTTGCGAGAAAAACCGCAAATATTATGTCTGCATTTTCAATGTTGCTGTCAAAACCGCGGCAAAGCTTATTTGCACGGCGTGCAAGACCGAGCGTTGAGAGAAAAAGATCATTACTCACTGTCACTCAGCTCCTTTTCTATACCCTCGTATATTTCAACAGGTATCTGACAACCGAAATTTTTTTCAATACCGCGGGATTTTTTGAGTTTTGCAGCACACGTCCGGCTTTTGCATATATATGCTCCGCGACCTTGCGCTTTTCCCGTGAAATCGAGCTGTATTGACCCCTCTTTATTCATTACAATGCGGATGAGATCTTTTTTAGGCTTCATTTCTCTGCAACCGAGACACATACGCATTGGTATTTTTTTTGCTTTAATCAAATTTTATCACCTTAACCAATCTTTGAAAGCGGTTTGATGTCGATTTTGTATCCTGTAAGCTTTGCGGCAAGTCTTGCATTCTGACCTTCCTTGCCGATAGCAAGTGAAAGCTGATCGTCAGATACAATTACCGTACACATTTTTTCTGCTTCGTCTGCCATAACACTGATGATGTTTGCAGGAGCCAAAGCCTGTGCAATGTACTCTTCAGGATCGTCATAGTATCTTATGATGTCAATTTTTTCGCCCTTGAGCTCATCGCAGATGTTTGAAATTCTCATACCCTTTGAACCGATACATGAACCTACAGGGTCAATTTCTTCATTTGCAGAGTAAACAGCAATTTTTGTTCTGCTGCCTGCTTCTCTTGCGATTGATTTGATTTCTACCGTACCGTCAAATATTTCGGGTATCTCAAGTTCGAATAGTCTCTTTACAAGACCGGGATGTGTTCTTGAAATGAGAACCTGAGGACCGCGCTGTGTTTTTCTTACTTCTACAACGTAAATTTTGATTCTGTCACCCTCGACAAGTGTTTCACCCGGAATCTGCTCATTCTTGACAAGCATAGCGCTGCTCTTACCGATTTCGAGTATTGCATTGCCCGAAGGCTCAACACTGTTTACAACTGCAGAAATTATTTCCGATTCCTTGCCGTTGAATTCCTGATATATAAGTCCTCTTTCGGCATCGCGTATACCCTGAATAATAACCTGCTTTGCCGTCTGTGCCGCGATTCTGCCGAATTCTTTTGTTTTTACTTCGATTTTCACCTGACCGCCAAGCTTTACGCGCTTTGAACCTTTTGCTATAAGCTCGTCGTAACTGATTTGTGTAGCCTCATCTTCGACTGTTTCGACAATATCCTTCATCTGATAAAGCTTGATATCTTTTCTGTCCTTGTTGATGACAACTACAGCATTATCTGATGTGCCGAAAGCTTTTTTTGCCGCACTGAGAAGTGCTGCCTCAACCTTTTCAAGCATGTAGTCAGCGGGGATGCCTTTTTCCTGCTCGATAAGGTCAACTGCCTTAAAAAACTCTGTGTTCATTTTTAGTTTCTGCTCCTTTTATGTTATGTTATTTAAAAATCAATATGCGGACGGATATAAGACGCAGCTTTAATATTTACCGTGACGTCTTCTCCGTTTGAAAGAGTGACTGTAAAATCACCGTTGTTATAGTCACAAAGCACACCGCAGAATTCTCTCATTCCGTCAACAGCTTTGTAAAGTCTTACGTCAATTTTTTCTCCCATGAATCTTCTGAAGTCTTTTTCCAGCTTCAGAGGTCTGTCAAGACCTACCGAAGAAACCTCAAGATAGTAGCTGTTGCTTATCGGGTCTTCCTCATCAAGTACAGGGTCGATAAGACGCGACATAGCCTCACAGTCATCACTGCTTATGTTTCCGTCGGGCTTATCAATGTAAATTCTTAAAAACCAATCTGCACCTTCTTTAAGATACTCGACGTCGTATAACTCAAGACCAAGCTGGTCGGCATACGGCTTTACAATGTCGGTAACTGTTTCGGCAATGCTTTTTTTCATATAAAACTCCTTAATACAATATTGAAGAGGACTGCTTGCAACAGTCCTCTTATCATTCAGTTTAATAAATTGTAACATATAAGTATTTTAAATGCAATACTTTTTTGAAAATTAGTCATCCAATTTTATAATATAAGGCTTGATGATTTGTTTTTCGCCGTTTTCAATACCGTAATTTTTCATTTGAAGTACTATTTTATCTCGGTAAACGTATATGAGTAGGCTTTGAACGACTTTTGAGTTCGATGGACCTACGTTGCCGTCGATACTGTTTGAGTAATACCTCATAGACCCCATAAACGCGGATATAAAGCTGGGCGTTGCGGCGGCTGTGTGCTTTCCCTTTACGTTACCGTCTGACATATATTCCGTCACACGCTGTGCGGTATCTTTTCTGATATATGCACTGTCTGTGCCGTGATCGTGACCGTACAGGTAGATGACATTGGGGTATTTTGCAAGTACTTCTTTAAACTTTTTATCACATTCTTCGAGCATGCCTTTTTCAGGCTTTGAAAGACTGTTGGAATCTCTGAACGGAAAATGACCGAACACAAAAACAGTTTGGTCGTTTCCAAGCTGTGAAAGCTTTTTATCCACCCACTCAATTGCACCCTCGGTATACGTGTAGTTATAGCTTTCCAGGTCACCGTCCATGGTCTCATGCTTTGTACTGATTCCCACAAAATCAAATCCGTTTATCTCATAATGATATGCAAGAAGATTTTTATTGCCGTTCCACTCTTCAAAATATCTGTCATCGTTTGATAGTGCGCCGATATTATCTTTCATATAGAAATCATAATACTGTGCACTTTCGTATCCGTCATTCTCTCCTGCGTTAAAGTCATGATTTCCCGCCACCCACAATATGTTATCTGTGAGAGGGGAGATTGTCTTTACAATATTGGAAAGTACGGCATCGACTTTATCTTTCGATACTTTTGTGTTTGACGTGACGTCGCCTCCGATCAGCACAACGTCAACCTTTTCTTCTGACAACGCTTTTTTGCAGGTGTCTGTTATTGTGCCGCGGATAGAGCCGTTTTCCAGAATATTTTGCTGGTTATGAAGATCTGAAATGCACATTATTGTCAAGACAGGGCGGCTCAGGTCATAACAAATAAATGCGACAGAAAAAATTGCTAAAATAAGAAGAAATGATACAGCGGTTGTGATAATTGCTTTTTTCATTTGCTCACCTCCGCTATAGTATACAACAATTTAAAAACTGTTTCAATAAATTGTTTGACTTATAAGTACTTTTTTTATATAATTCGATAGAGGTGATTAAATTGGATGACAGAACATATCTGAAATAT
>JAZPZR010000153.1:0-24008 GCA_045544795.1 Eubacteriales bacterium | reverse complement strand
AAAGCATCTTTTGGGTGGTATAACTCGCAAAGACGCTTTGCGAGTTAAGAGGAAAAGCAAGTGGCATTATGAAGCATTGTCAACCCGACAATGCGGAAAAATAGGCGCTTTGCTTTGACGAACGAGAGGGAGAGTTCGCGGGAAGTGAAGAAATCCCATGAAAATATTGATTTTCATGGGATCTTTTATTTGCTGTTGCGGGAGGATAATATCCTCCCCTACTACCCCTCCGTCTCGCTTCGCTCGACACCTCCCCTGACAAGTGGAGGCAAATCATAGTGTTCCTTTTCTTCACGGTCTGTGCCTTTTTTGACAGTCTCTAAAAAACACCCGAGGGGAGTTTTTTAGTGTCTTGTGTCGTCTTCAAAGCATTCGCAAAAGCGTGCCGCGAAGGCGGGAGGCTCGTCTGCTTTTGAAAGATGTGAAATATCCGCAAAGCCGTTCATACGGAATTGAGCCTTACCCTCTATTCGCTCTTCTGAATAAAAGGTGGTAACGGACGAGGTAAGCATACATCCGTTTTGCGAAATTGAAAAGGGTGAGCAGTTTAACAGATGCGAAACAAGCAGTGACCCCAGTCCGTGATGACAAAAGATTGCAATAGTATCGTGATTTGATTTTACCGCATCATATATAACGCCGTTTCTCTTATAGCCGTGGCTTTCAATCAGATTATCAAGCTGTGCGATAACGTTATCATATTCCTCGGCATATTTGCTTTCTTTTATAAAATCTACTTCGCGCCACCCGTTTCTATCGTATATTTCGGGGTGCTCATTTAAAAATTCGGGCAAAAAGTCCCATGGACTTTTCGGTTTTTCGCGATAGGGAAGCGCAACCTTTACGTATTCAAACTCGCGTAGCCAATCAAGGCACTTTACCTCAAGCCCCTTTATCTTTGCGGTAGGCAACGCCGTAAGATATGCTCTGCCAAGGGGTGAAGAATATATCGCATTGATATTTTCCTTTTCAAGATGGGAAGCAAGAAGCTCGACCTCTCTTTTTCCCTTGTCGGTCAGTCCGTCAATTTCATAATCGGGATCACCGTGTCTTATTATTAAAATTCGCATTTTAGTTTACTGTGAGTACAACCTTACCCACATTTTCCCCTCTGTAAAGAATATCATGCGCCGCTTCTGCTTCCTCAATGGGAAGTACCTTATAAATTGTCGGCTTGACTTCGCCTGTTTTAACCTTCGGCCAGACGTTTTTAACAAGGTCTGCAAGTATCTGCGCCTTTACCTCGGGTGCGCGTGAGCGAAGGGTTGAACCGATTATACGGACGTTGCGTACATAAATATTTTTAAGGTCTATTTCGGTTTTTGTGCCCGCAAGCGACGCTATCATTATCCAGCGCGCGCCGTGCTTTAAGTAGTGGATGCACTTGCCCATTATCTCACCGCCGAGGCAGTCGATGGCAACGTCGACGGGATGACCCGCCTCAAGCTCCTCTTTAAGCACAAGCGAGATATCCTCTTTTGTGGTAACGACAACTCTGTCTGCATTTAAGTGGGTAATGCTTTTTGCGATCTCATCGGTAAGGACGGTGGTAATTACTCTTATACCGAACGCCTTTGCCATGGGGATTATAACAGATGCAAGACCGGAAGCACCCGCGTTCATAAGCAGGGTATCACCCGATTTTATGTTGCCCTCTATAAAAAGATTAAGGTAAGCTGTGGCAAAAGCCTCAGGAATTGCCGCCGCCTCTATCATAGAGCAGTTTTCGGGAACAGGCATGAGCATGTCATATTTTACAGACACGTACTCTGCGTAACCGCCGCCGCCAAGAAGCGCGCACACCTTGTCGCCGACCTTCCGGTCGGTAACGGAAGCACCCACCTCAACAACGGTACCCGCAATTTCAAGTCCCATCCATTCGGGTGCCCCAGGGGGCGGCGGATAGTCGCCCTCTCTTTGCATAAGATCGGCGCGGTTGAGTGCCGCCGCCTCGATTTTTACAAGACATTCGTCCTCTTTTATAACAGGATCGGGGACGTTGTCCCATCTTAAAGATCTGTCGTCATTTACAAGTATTGCTTTCATATCAGTTTTCTCCACAGCATAATTTTATAGTTTTATAAAGCTCAAGCTCATAGTCGGGGGTGTAGGGGTTTTGCTTTTCACCTCTTACCATTTTAGCAAATTCAAGCATCATGTCAAGATATCTGTCCGTTTTTTCACACTCGGTCTTGACCCCGCGGTCATGCCAGGACGGATCGCTGTATTCCGTTGCCGTAGTGTAGATCTCTTCGGGAATATCGGTAAGTATCTCAAGCGGGCGTATCTCCACCGTCTTTTTAGTGCCTGTAATAACGCACTGACGTCTGTCAAAGCCGCCGTATTCTGTATCACATGATTTGACTGTCGACACACCGTTTGGATATTCAAGCGTTGCAAGACAAAATCTGCCCGAATCCTTTGCCCATGCCGTTACCTTTTCGGGAAGACCCTGAATCTGAAGTACGATATCAACAAGGTGACATCCCAGATAAAACATCATACCGCCCTTAAAGGTTTCTATCCACTCCTGCACGTGCGGTTTGTGTACACAGTTCATCTGTATGTCGATGCTTGTGATTTCACCAAGCTCCCCCGCGTTTGCCCGCTTTATCATATCGTTTATAAGCGGATTATAGCGGTACATGTAGCCAATATGCCATACAAGACCCTTCTCTTTTACAATTCTGACAAGCTGTTCAAACGCGCGGGTGTCGTGACCGCCCGGCTTTTCCATATGCATGTGCTTGCCTGCGCGCGCCGCCATCAGCGCGTATTTTGTAAGGTATATCTCGTCTGTTTCGATAATCACCGCATCAATTGTCGGGTCACTCAGTACCGCATCCAGCTCAAGCTCGTCAAAACCCTCGAACATTTTCATTTTTGAAGGGTATTTTGCGCGCTCGTTTTCGGGGAGCACGTAGCCTGCAACCTCAAACACGTCGGGACTGCCCGTTACTTTTTTCCACACCTGTGCACCGTGTGAATAAAAGTTGATGCCTATCATTGCTACCTTTATTTTTTTCATAACATACTCCAATCAAACTGTGTCACGGGGAAGGATCTTTCCGTCGCAAGCTCGTAATATATGTTGTAAGCCTCGCTCGGTGATACAACACGGTCAACAAGAGAAGCGAGGTCAAGTCTTTTCGTTTCTGTAAGCCGTATAAGTGTACGCATGTCGTCCGCCTCTGTCCATGCGTGATCGTTTGAGTCAAATGCGGGACGTGAATGTGTGTGCGCACCGATAAGACTGATTCCCGGTCCGTGCACCTTATGATAATAGTCTATCGTGAAATCACTGTGGCGGGTACAGCCGAGCAGCGCCACCTTGCCGAATTTTGCCATGCAGTCAAGCACCTGATCAAGCGCTTTTCCAATTCCTGTTACCTCTATCGCAACGTTTGCACCGCCGTTTGTGACAGCCTTCACCTTGCTTGCAAAATCGGGGTCATACGGATCAAAAGCGTAGTCGGCGCCGCGCGAAAGCGCAAGTTCTCTTCTTTCTTTTATCGGGTCTACCGCGATAACGGGGCAACAACCCGAAAGAATCAGCAGATCGACCGCGATAAGACCGAGTATGCCAAGTCCCATGACGATTGCCGACGAGCCGAGCCCTGCATTTACCTTTCTTACCGCCGCCATAGGAAATGTGGCGATAGTAAAGAGCGCCGCATCCGCATCACTTATACAGTCGGGAAGCTTATACACCTTATTACAGGGCATATTGATAGCCTCGCTGTGCTTTGACCAGCAAAGAGCCACACGCTCGCCTGCTTTGAATTTTCCGCTGTCGGACAGGACAACACCTACCGAGCTGTAGCCTGCAGAGCGCGGAAAGCGTGCCTCTGTATCAACGCGTGTGGAATTAACGTTTATTTCTCCGATTACGTTGGCACGCTCTGTGCCTGTGCTTATTGTCGAGCGTAACAGTTTTACCTGTACCTCGTTTTGCTCCGGTGCAGGCAGTTCAAAATCAACAAGCTCTGCCGTGTTCGGCTTTGTAAAAAGAATCTTTTTCATATTTCTCACCTCTTTTTAAAGTGTATCACTTGACAGAATATGTTTCAATGTAATATATTATAAAAAAGAGGTAATTTTCTGCAAAGCAGAGGGGTAAAAAGGCATGACTGATGCACAATTCTACAACGGATTTATTTTTAAGCGGTTTGAGTTCAACAAATACCACACCACAGACTGTATAACAAACGGCGGTTCGGCACGTCATTATTTTGGAAAGCTTACCTGCGGAAGAGCAAGGCTTTTAACAGAAAAATACAGTGTTGAGCTTAAAGCGGGTGACGTTTTTTACATTCCCTACGGCATACGCTACCGTTCAAACTGGTATCCTGATGAAAAGGGTGTGTCATTTTACTCGCTTGGCTTTTCTCATCTGCCGAGCGAGGTGGATTACAAGATACAAAAGGTCGACTGCGGTCAGAACGACAATCTTGACACTGTCTGCCGTGACCTTACCGTAAATGCAAAAACGGTTGCCGCGCTTTATAATTTTTTTGCCGACGTGCAGGATATTATGATACCGCGCTGTAACAGACCGCAGGATACCGTGTCGGCATATGCCGTTGATATTATGCGTAAAAATCCCGATATAGCTATTTCAGAGCTTGCCAAAGCGTGTAGGGTCAGTGAGTCGGGGCTTTACAACGTTTTCAGGCGCACGCTCGACTGCACCCCGCTTGATATACGGAGAAAAATAAAGGTTGAACGCGCGGTGGATATGCTTGTCACCACAGATCTTTCGGTCGAGACGATAAGCAGTAATCTCGGTTTCAGCTCGTCGTCCTATTTCCGTAAGATACTTGCAAAGGAAAGGGGACAGACGCCGTCTGAAATACGGGCAAAATCAATATAATGGGGAGGAAAAACAATGAAAAAGCTGATTTTTGTTATAATTCTTACGTTATTTCTTACAGGGTGCGCTAAAAAACCGATTGAAGAGACGCCCGAGATCCCCGCAGAAAACGGAGAAGAAAGCGTCACTCCCAAAGAACAGACCGACGGCGTAAACTACATATTTATAGACGGTCATTATATGGGCTATGAGCATGACGGAGAGATAGTCAGACACAGCGAAAATCAGACGACGCTGTTTTGCGACCTTCTTGCAGTCGACTGCCTTTATAACGATAAGGGCGAAAAAATAACCGAGCTGTATATCAACATGAACGATTATTCTACCCCGCACGATGATATACATTACGGTGAGATTTTGAAAAAATATGCATCGGGTGAAGAGGGAGAATATTATAAATTCACTCTGCCCACCAAACTTTCCGATGATGCAAAGAAGCTTCGTGTCTACTCAACTACCGCCGATTTTAAATTCGGTGAAAAGGGCAGCAAATACGTAGCGTCCCTTCCGTTTACGGTAAGTATGCCTTCAGAAACGACACTTACCGAAAGCGAGAGCGCGGCGGCAAAGGCTTGTGTTGCGGATTTTGGCGAGCTGACCTTGAGCAAGGTGTATTCTGTTGATTACGACGGTGACAAAAACGAGGAAAAGCTAGTAACGTTTGCAGAAGGTGAAAATCTTTTACAGCTTGTCACTCTCAAAGACGGTGTTGCCACCCATCGCGGAAGTGAGATCGCGCCCGCAACGCTTGAAATTGTGGATTTCGGTAACGACGGAAGCGAGGAGCTTATATTTTCGGTGACAGAACCGCAGTATATGCCTGTCAGCATATATTATGATATGGTAGAGGTTTTTTCTGAGTTTATACCGCTTGACGTTGAGTATATGACGGAAGAGGAATTTTTATCACGGCTTTGTGAAAAGGCGTTCGGTGTGTACGACCATGAGTGGTTTTATATACACTCAGACGGAAACAAGATGCATCTTTCGGGCTCTGTTACTTTTAGCGACATTGAAGCAGATACTATGATATTTAAAGAAACGTTTTTGCTTATCCGCGAGGAGTACGGGGGCGGTATAAGCGAAGTTGGAGTTGCATCAAAAACTCAGGCGACGATGTGGATAAACAGTCAGTCAGAATGGCTGACACCTCAGAACGTGCTTGTTGATCTGAGGCGGGCAACCGCTGTTGAAATAGGTGACAGACGGATAACCGATGCTACGGAAATTAAAAAGCTGACCGACTTTTTCTATAATATGAAGGTAACGGATATAGAATACGGTGTCGAGGAAAAAGATGGCGAAACGCTTTCGGTATATGAACGCAGCTACGTATCGGACGAAGACAGAAGCAAATACCTCGAACTGATATTTGATGCCGACGGCTTTTATTATAACGGCTGCAGATATAACGTGGAAAAGGGATATCTTAAACCGCTGTTGAAATAGAAAAAATATATAATAGGAGATATTTTTACCGTGAAAAAAAGAATTATTGTATTTATCGGCATCATCGTTATGCTTTTTACGTCAGCTTGCGGTGTTACGGACACAGAGGGCAATTATATGACGGTGCGTACAGTACTGCGTGACGGTAATTATTGCTATAAAACCGAGATTTCGTCCAAGGATATGAAAAAAATAAACGATCTGCTCCTTAGTGATGAGTGGGTGTTTGATTATAACGAGGAGTTGGACGTCACCTCGAAATACAAGGTATATTCGGGAAAACAATCTTTTTACGTAGCTCCCGATACCGATTATACATACCTTCGGGTTGCCGACGGTGATACTTTCGAGTGGAGAAAGGCAGAAAAGGGCAGTAACGTCGCAAAGCAAACGAGACAGCTATTTAAAGAGCTTGAAAAGGAATATTGTCCCGAAGCAACGCCGAGCAGCTGGCCGAGCTACGTTTTATACAGACCGGAGCAGGACGGAGAGCCGCGCTATTACGCAAGAATAGCGGACGAGGATATCAAAGAGCTTGAGAATGCGCTTAAAAGCGCGGAGTATAATGAAGATGTGGGAATCGAGCTTGCAATGCAGTACAGTATCGTGATTGAGGGCGCGCAGTATTACGCAACAAACGATGCGGATAAGCTTATCGTCAAGGCTGTAAACGGTGACCGCTCTGTAATCGCACAGATGTCACAGGACAACGACGTTGCAAAGAGAGTAAACGAAATACTCCAAAAAACAACTGATACAGACCCTGTGTTCTGGTGTGAATGACAAATAAAAAAAGGAAACCACCGCGGTGGTTTCCTTTTAATTTATTACTTAAGGTTAGCCTTAAGTGTTGCAAGCTGATTTTTGAGCTCTTCGGGAAGTCTGTCACCAAACTTCTTGTAGTGCTCTTCGATTTCCTCAGCCTCTTTTGTCCAGATATCCTTATCAACTGCAAGAATTGACTTGAGTGTCTCGATATCCATATCAAGATCTGTAAGGTCGATATCCTCGGGACGCGGAACGTAACCGATGGGTGTTTCAACTGCATCAGCCTTGCCCTCGCAACGCTCAACGATCCAGTTAAGAACTCTCATGTTGTCACCGAAGCCGGGCCAGATAAAGTTGCCTTCATCGTCTGTTCTGAACCAGTTAACGTTGAAGATCTTGGGAGCCTTGTCACCAAGACGCTTGCCCATTTCGAGCCAATGTGCGAAGTAGTCGCCCATGTGGTAGCCGCAGAAGGGAAGCATAGCCATAGGATCGCGGCGGACAACGCCTACTGCGCCTGCAGCTGCTGCCGTTGTCTCAGAAGCCATAGCAGAACCGATAAATACACCGTTCTCCCAGCTCTTTGACTGGTATACGAGGGGAGCGCACTTAGCACGTCTGCCGCCGAAGATGATAGCAGAGATCGGAACGCCTGCGCCCTTGTTGAACTCGTCTGAGATGCAGGGGCAGTTCTCAGCGGGAGCTGTAAATCTTGAGTTGGGATGAGCGCCGTAGGTTGACTTGTCAGCCTTGTCAAACTTAGCGGGATCCCAGGGATTGCCGATCCAGTCGATAGCGTCTGTCGGGAGATCCTTGTTAAGACCTTCCCACCAAACAGTGTTATCGTCTGTCTTATGAAGAACGTTTGTAAAGATAGTGTTTTTCTTTGTTGATTCGAGAGCGTTGAAGTTTGACTTCTCGTTAGTACCGGGAGCAACACCGAAGAAGCCGTTCTCGGGGTTGATAGCGTAAAGTCTGCCGTCAGGACCGATCTTCATCCATGAAATATCGTCACCGACTGTCCAGATCTTGTAGCCCTTGTCACGAAGGTACTTGGGCGGAATAAGCATTGCAAGGTTTGTCTTACCGCAAGCAGACGGGAACGCAGCTGCAACGTACTTAACCTCACCCTGCGGATTCTCAAGACCGAGGATAAGCATATGCTCAGCCATCCAGCCCTCTTTCCAGCCCTGGTATGAAGCGATACGGAGAGCGAAGCACTTTTTACCGAGAAGTACGTTACCGCCGTAACCTGAGTTAACAGAAATGATGGTGTTATCCTCGGGGAACTGACAGATGTATCTCTTTTCGGGATCGATGTCGCATCTTGAATGGAAGCATCTTACCCAGTCATTGCTGTCGCCGAGAACTTCAAGAACCTTCTTGTCAACACGTGTCATGATGAGCATGTTGAGTACAACGTATATAGAATCTGTGATCTCAATACCTACTTTTGCGATAGGTGAGCCGATGGGGCCCATTGAGAAGGGAATGATGTACATTGTCTTGCCCTTGTAGCTGTCACGCGCGATGTCGTAAAGCTTTTCGTACATCTCCTTGGGATCGTACCAGTTATTTGTGGGGCCTGCATTTTCCTTTTCTCTTGAACAGATGAAAGTTCTGTCCTCTACACGGGCAACGTCGTTGGGCTTTGTTCTGTGTAGGTAGCAACCGGGAAGCTTTTCATCGTTAAGCTTGATAAGCTCACCTGTAGCCACAGCCTCAGCACGAAGAGCGTCACGCTGTGCGTCTGTGCCGTCGATCCATACAACGGAATCGGGCTTGACAAGATCCTTGATCTCGTCGATCCAAGCAAGTACTGTCTTGTTTGTGGTCATTGTAGTATCTCCTTTTTTATATTATAAATAACATTATATAATTCATGGTGCAAAAATGCAAGTCTACGCACCAAAAATTTCACAATAAAGTTTGTAAAGCTCGGAGGGACTTAACTCCTCACACCGCGCAGATGCCGAAAAGCCCAGCGCTGACAGGATTTTTTCCGCTTTTTGCTTTTGCTCTGCGTTTTTGAAAACGGCGGTGAGCTTTTTACGTCTTGCATTAAACAGATTTGTCACAAACTCAAAAAACTCACGGCTGTCGGGAATATTTTCTTTAAAATCCATCACTATCACGCGCGAATCAACGTGAGGGGCGGGGATAAAGCAGTCGGGCGTTACGTCGCATACGGTTTTAATATCGCACAGGTGCTGTGCCATGACCGATATTGCGCGGTACTGCTTGTCGCGGGGCGGGGCAACTAATTTTTCTGCAGCCTCTTTTTGCACCATAACGACTGCGCGCTTTATTTTATCGCGGTTTTTGAACAGCTTTTTCAAAATATCACCCGTGATGTAGTAGGGAAGGTTGCCGACCACCGTTACAGGCTCACTTGTAAGTGAATTAAAATCAACCCGCAGAAAGTCGGCATACACCATAGTGTGATTTTTTGCGTCCTTCAGCGAAAACTCGGTGACCTCTTTAAGACTTTTGTCTATCTCAACTGTGGTGACGCTTTTAAATCTGTCACAAAGCGCGCTAGAGAGCACACCAAGTCCTGCACCTATCTCAAGCGCACCGTCTGTAACTCCTGCCGACGCATCCGCTATCATATCAATAATATCATCACGGTGCAGAAAATTCTGACCGAGCGACTTGTTTGCAAGTATTCCGTATTTATTTATAAGCTCGCGCGAGGTCATTTATCCAAAAGCGCAACGAAGGTGGTAAGCATTGTTTCGGAATTTGCGTTAAAGTAGTCGTAGCTTGCAGGCTCTGCAATAAACGAGTAGACGTAAACACGCTTGCCGTTTGCAATAAAGGTCTGATTAAGGCGAAGGTTGCCCTCGTCCGTCGTACCCTCGTACACAACGCGGTAGGTATCGTACTTTCCTACGGGGTATTCACCCTCCGATACAAGATTGTAGCCCTTTATTTCGGCGGGCAGGCTTGCGATATAG
Source organism: Eubacteriales bacterium (assembly GCA_045544795.1). Taxonomy (GTDB): domain Bacteria; phylum Bacillota; class Clostridia; order Oscillospirales; family QAKW01; genus RGIG9041. Next base: position 13,958 of record JAZPZR010000153.1, on the reverse strand, counting down.
CTTTTTACGTAGTTGTCAAACGCAAGGTCGGAATCCTCAGTCAGCGGATAGGACACGATAGAAACGTTGTCGCGGTAGGTATCCGCATACCCTTCAAGCGGGGTGGCAAATGCGACCGATTTTTCGCGCTTGTTTTCCGCCATCTCCCAGAAATCAGGATACTCTATCTCAATTCCTACGGGTGAGGAACGGTATAGCTTGTAGCCCTCGTTTTTTGCCTGTCTGCCCGTACAGGAGCAGACGGAAACGAGCAAAAGTATAAGTGAAAGCGTTAAAGCCGTTGTCTTTTTCATCTATAAAAAACTCCGTAATTCAAATTTTTTCCCATTATGATGCCATTATACCACACCTCACACAAAACTGCAACTAAAATAATACCGATGATGCAAATTTAATTTTTAAAAAGTGAAACGTTTTACCCATGCCATGTGTTATATAAACGAAGGACTTTTAAAGATTGTGTTTTTTCACACATAAGTAAAATCTTATGTGTATATCGTTGCTTATTAATAATTGTATTAAAATATGGTATTACGAGAGGAAAACGGGTATTCTTTGGTACAGTACGTTACAATGGATTTTTCAATTATTCGTTAAAAAAACAGAATAGGAGAATAACAATGAAAAACATAACTGTAATAATTATCACGTTATGTCTTTGCCTGTCTGTTACGTCCTGCAAAATCAAGTCAATAGACGAAGAAATTGCACAGGCACACAGGCAAGAACACCCCGTAGCATCAGAACAACAGGGTGAAGAAATAATTGTTGAAACAGTTACGGATGAGCAGACGCAGGTGCCTGCTGATGAAGAAAAAGAGGAGAAGCAGTCAGAAGAAATAACCGAATCTGCGGACAGTGCTGAGCAGACCGAAAAACCTTCAACTGAACAGCCAAAGAGTGACAAGACTTATAATAAAGATTGGGAGGGGGATATAAATTACGGTCCGACTGTAAGTGTAGAGCCCCAGACCTTTCATATATTAGTGCAGGACGTATTTGTTGCGGAGGTCTTGGAAAAGACCGTTCTCGAATCATGCGAGGACTTCGCATCTGTCGGTACGTCTAATTCTGTCGTTGAAATATGTACGGTTAAAATAACCGATGCCTTGCGCACCGTTTACAGCGAAAAAGAAACAACGGTACGCGTAGCAAGACTGACGAACGGGGAAAAATGCGAGCCGTTTGATGTGGGAAAAAGGTATCTTATGTCAGTTCTCCTTCAGCCGTATGACCGCAAGCCGATTTTTGTAGATGCAGGATTTTTATCGGCAGAGGTGCTTGAAAACGGAGCGCTTCGTGCAAATTCCGTTTGTTCTCAAAAAGCGCTTGAGTCTATACCGACGCTTGATGCTTTTACGTCTGATTTTTTATCTAAAATGTCAGATGAATACTATTTTCTTTCGGATTTTTATACAATGATCCCAACAGACGAAAAAGAAACGTTGAGCGAACAAAAGGCGGTCGATTACCTCAAAGAAGCAATAAAAGTCGACAGCGATAAGGAATTAAAAGCTCCGTGAGCTATTGAATAACAAAAACGGCGGTAAAATCAGCCGCCGTTTTTAAATGTTAATATTTGCACTATTGATTATATTGATATAGTTTGCTATAATAGAATGAATCAATATTGAAAGGTAAAGAAAATGGCTAAATCAAAATATACAAGCATCGGCGGCAGCGCGCTTATTGAGGGCGTTATGATGCGCGGTAACGGCAGAATGGCGATCGCCGTGCGTAAGGAGTCGGGCGAGCTTATACTTAAAGTAGAAGAGGCTAAGGCGGGTAATAAAATTATCGGCAAAATACCGCTTTTAAGGGGTATTGTCGGCTTTGTGACCTCGATGGTGACAAGCTACAAGTCACTTATGTACTCGGCTGACGTTTCGATGGAGGACGTGCTTGAGGAAGAACCGCAGAGCAAGCTTGACGAGTGGCTTACAAAAATTCTCGGCAAGGGCGGTATGGCGGTCCTCGGTGTTATCTCAATGATAATAGGACTTCTGTTTGCGGTGGCGGCGTTTATATTTCTGCCCACACTTCTTACAGACCTGCTTTCAAAGGTCATGCCGATGAACGACACGGTAAAAAGAGTTATCGTCGGCGCGGTAAAAATGCTTGTTTTCCTCGTTTACATGCTTGCCGTTTCGCAGATGAAGGAAATGCGCAGGGTGTTTATGTATCACGGCGCGGAGCATAAGACGATTTTCTGCTACGAGGCGGGCAAGGAGTTAAAGGCTGAAAACGCGCGTGAATGTAAGCGTTTCCATCCCCGTTGCGGCACCTCGTTTATAGTTATAACCCTGCTTGTCAGCTTTGCGATATCCATGCTTATTCCGTGGAAGGATGCGTGGTCACATTCGCTTATCAAGTTTTTGGTGTTGCCCGCGGTCATGGGCGTTGCGTACGAGTTTATAAAGCTTGCGGGCAAGTATGACAACGTATTTACACGCATAATCTCAGCCCCCGGTGTGTGGATGCAGAGAATTACCACAAAAGAGCCCGACGACAGCATGCTTGAGTGCGCCGTATGGGCGATGAAGGGTGTTATCGACAAGGATATCCCGCTTGACACCCGACTTAAAATAACGGAAGACGGCTTTACTGAAGATGAAAAGGGCGAATGACGTTTTTATATCGGGCAGACAGATACTTAAGGATGCAGGGTGCGAAAGCGCAGGCTTTGACGCTTCCTGCATTTTTGAATACGTGTACGGAATAACCCGCACACAGCTGATAGTTGACCCCGACAGACTTGTTGACGAAAGCGAATATATATCACTCTGTCAAAAGCGGGCGGGCGGTTATCCGCTTCAGTATATTTTAGGCAGCTGGGAGTTTATGGGGCTTCCCTTTAAGGTAAACGAAAGCGTGCTGATTCCCAGACCTGATACCGAAACGCTTGTTGAATACATAATAAAGCTTGGAAAAAGCCCGAAAATACTCGATATGTGTACAGGCTCAGGCTGTATCGGTATAGCGCTTGGGCATTATATGAAAGATGCAGAGGTAACGCTTGCTGATATAAGCGAGTCTGCGCTTGCGGTTGCGCGTGAAAACGCCGAGATAAATAACGCGGACGTTAAAATAATAAATGCCGACCTCATGGACGGCTCACAAAAATATTTTGAAAATGAAAGCTTTGATATAATCGTTTCCAACCCGCCGTATATAAAGGCGGGGGATAAGGATACGCTATCGGGCGAGGTACTGTGCGAGCCGCATATTGCGCTCTTTTCGGGAAAAAATGGCACAGACCACTATAAAGCACTTATTAATTTATGGAAGGATGCACTTAAAAAGGACGGACTCATGGTGCTTGAGTCGGGATATGATACCTGGCAGGATATAGTTTTGCTTTTTGAAGAGGCGGGCTATGCCGATATAGAAACGGTAAAGGATATCGGCGGTGTCACCCGTCTTGTACGTGCGAGAAAAGTATGAAAAGAATTAAGAGAACAGTAGCAGTCGTGACACTTTTGTCACTTGTATTTTGCTTTGCGCCGACGGTCAGCGCAAGCGCGGTGTACGATACCATCGTACCCGAATCGACCGAGATAAGCAGGCTCACCTACAGTGACGGCGCTTATCTTGCGGACGTTTACGGCAAGTATACAAAGGGCGATAAGGTGATGGATGCAAGAAGCCTGTCGATTACCGCGACAAAAAAAGCGGCAACGGTTGCAGTTGCGGGCGGTGACAGTGTTTACGGCAAGTACACTCTGTCACAGATAGTTGGTAAGTATAATACAGAGGGCAAGCGGGTCATCGGCGCGGTAAACGCCGATTTCTTTTCGACCTCTACCGGTCTTCCCCTCGGTGTGCAGATAAACGGCGGAAAGATATTTGCAACAAACGATGCGGGGTACGATAAGGAAACGGGACGCGTGTCTGTCGGTATAAATGCTGACGGAAGCGCCGTGTTTGACGTACCCGAGTTTGAAATAACTGTAAGTATCGACGGTTACGAGCTGACCGCGGACAGAATAAACTCGTTTCCCAACTGGTACGAAAAGGAGTGGGAGCCTGTTGTTGTGCTGACCTCTGATTACGGCGCAAAAACGCATTGGACGACCACCATGAAAAACCCCGTTGACGGAACTGACCAGCCAAAGCCGTATGACGTTATCGTGTTAAAGGCGGACGGCGATCTTATGCTCAATGATGATACTACCTGTCACTACGATGCGTATTTACAGAATCAGACAGAGCCTGTCCCGATAGAAAAGGGCAAGATATACATAGTTGCAAAGGCGGGCTATTTTGACGGTTTTACACCGCCTCAGCCGTCAGAGCTTCCCACGCCTGAGGAAATTGCAAACGGCGCAGTTGCCGAGCTTGACGATATAAGCTATATTTCCGTTATGGAAACAACAGGTAAGTGGGATAACGTGGTTACCGCCTTCGGCGCGGGTAACCTGCTCGTTTCGGGCGGTGTTGTAAGATACGAGTCTACCTACGATCCCGCTATCAAAAATACAAAGACCTCGCGTACCGCATTCGGTGTAAAAGAGGACGGCTCGTACGTTCTGTATACTGCAGAGCGCAACCGCGCGGGCACGGTCGCAGGCACAATGCTTGACTCGGTCGCGCAGGCTATGAAGGATATGGGCTGTGTGTACGCGGTAAACCTTGACGGCGGCGGCTCTACTACTATAGCGGCAGATACGGGAGACGGAATCAGGATAAAGAATCATCTGCAGGAGGGCGCGGAGAGAAAAATTGCAAATGCGATACTTCTTCTGTCGGATGAAAAAGCGCCCGTTATCGTTGAGGATTTTGAAACCGACAAGACCTTTACACCGATCGAGCAGGGCGGTGTCGCAGGCGCCGTCTTTAATACGTCAACGCCTTACACCGCAGGCAGAGCGCTTGAGATAGGTTACACTCTCACAGTCGTAAAACAGAGGGTGGGCATTGAGTTTGAGCCAATAAATATAAAAGATTATTCAACGCTTATGATGGCGGTGGATATGAACGGCAGCGGTGTGACACTTGAAGCGCGTCTTAAAAATGAAAAAGGCGTGTTTACAAGACCGATAGCCGCAGACGGTGACGGCTACAGGCGAACAACGGTCGACGTGCGCGACGCCGACGAGCTGGTGGGATTTTCGCTTGTGTATAAGCTTGGCGGTAAAAATACCTCCTCTGTTCTTATAGACAGAATCGTAGGCTACGGTGACTATCAGCTCTCTGACGATAAGGTGCCTGAAATGAGCGTCAGCATAAAAGACGGCAAGCTTAACGTTTTTGCTTACAAAGCGCCCTTTTCGGCGGGACTTGACCCCGGCGGCGCCGAAGTGACAATAAACGGCGGTGAGCTTTTGCGCGGCTACAGTATCGATCTGTCGGGCATGCCGACTGACAGAATAAACAGGGCAAAAACCTACGCGGTAGACGTTATCGGCAACAGAACTGTTGCGTATAATCTCTTTAAAGCGGACGGCTACGCGACTCCCGCGCCGTTTGCGGATATGAACGATAAAAAGTGGGATGCGCTTGCGCTCCGCTATTGCTACGAAAACAATATCATAAGCGGATTTAACGAGGGCGGTCAGCTTTTGGCAAAGGGCAGTAATAACGTCACCCGCGCGCAGTTTTGCGTTATGATCGTAAATCAGAAAAAGCTTGACCTGAATAATTATTTAAACGTGGTACTTCCGTATGAGGATGCGGCGGCAATTCCCAAGTGGGCGCTTCCTTACGTGCGCGCCGCATTTGCCGAGGGCATAATGACGGGAACAAAGACAGAGACGGGTATTGCGTTTATGCCCGAAAGCAATATCACAAGACAGGAAGCGGCATCGGCGCTTGACAGACTTATCGACAAGGACACCCGCCTTACGAGGACTGTCGTATACGGCGATGAGGCGGATATCGCAAAATGGGCGAAAAAGTTTGTAACGTCAGCATCGACGCAGGGACTTTTCGAGGGCGATAAAAACGGAAACTTCTATCCCAATAACAACCTCACCCGTTCAGAATCAGCAGTCCTTATGTCAAAACTATAAAATAAAAAGAGACACGGTTACGTGTCTCTTTTTTATTTGAGTTCAACGGGGAACCATAAAAAGCCGATGTCGCAGAAATGGAATATTGTCACGATAACAAGCGGGACGGCAACCGCGAGCAGTACAAAGCGCAGAGCGTGGAATTTATATTCCTTTACGTTTTTTGTGTATTCAAGCTGCTCTTCAATCGGCATATCGTTAAAAATATCGGCACGGACGGAGCGGATATCCTTATTAAGTCCCCACACACCGATGCGTTCTTCCGAATTACCCTCGCTCACCTCGTGCGAGGTTGCCGACATAAACGCAAGCGCGATGGCAACCGACAGGGGAAGCGCGATATACCAGTAAAAGAACACGTAAAGCGCCGTGCACATAAGCGCCGCTATTATAAAATAAAACACCTCGGCGGTCGGTCCGCGGCGGAAAGAAAGCGAGTGCTTGTACACGTACTTACGCACGATATATGTCAAAACTATAAGAAAAACCAACGTACCGAACACCTTTGCGGCGGTCAGCGCGCTGAAAAACGGAAGCAACGTTTTATCAAGCTCATTAAAATTCATTTTTACACCTCATTTGATATATAATAACATTATGGCGGGGTTCCGTCAATAAAATTACTAAATTTTACAAATACCGCCATTGACAATAATTGTTAATAGTATATAATAAATATATATACTATAATGGAGGTAGTGTTATGTCTAAAACATACAGAGTAGGAATTGTAGGCTGCGGCGGTATTGCAAACGGCAAGCATCTTCCCGCGCTTGCAAAGCTTGATAACGTTGAGCTTGTATATTTCTGCGATATTATACCTGAACGCGCCGAAAAGGCTGCAAAGCAGTACGGTGTCGAGGGCGCGCTTGTCACAACCGATTACAAAGAGCTTGTGACGGCTGACCTTGATGCAGTTCACGTCTGCACACCCAACCGCTCGCACTGTGAGATATCTTGCGCGGCGATGGAAGCAGGCAAGCACGTAATGTGTGAAAAGCCGATGGCGATAAATGCGGCTGAGGCGAAAAAGATGGTAGAGGTCTGCCGTAAAACAGGAAAAACACTTACTATCGGTTATCAGAGCAGATTTATGGATTCGAGCGAATATGTAAAGGCTGAGGCTGAGGACGGATTTTTCGGTGACGTATACATGGCACGCGCTTATGCTATCCGCAGACGCGCTGTTCCCACCTGGGGCGTATTTCTTAACGAGTACGAGCAGGGCGGCGGTCCGCTTATTGATATCGGTACGCACGCGCTTGACCTGACACTCTGGACAATGGACAACTATAAGCCTAAATACTGTGTCGGTACTGCTTACCATAAGCTTAATAACGATACGCAGACGGGCAACGCATGGGGTGACTGGGATCCCGAAAAGTTTACCGTTGAGGATTCGGCGTTCGGCTTTATCGTAATGGAAAACGGCGCGACCATCATACTTCAGTCGTCATGGGCGCTCAATACCAGCCATTCGTGTGAGGCGAAGTTTGCGCTTTGCGGTACAAAGGGCGGTTCGGAAATGTACGACGGTGAGCTTGTGCTCAATACCGTAAAACACGGCAAGCAGGTCGACATCACACCCAGGCTTGATGCAAAGGGCGTCGCTTTTTACGACGGCAAAAAGGAAAAGCCTGCCGATAAAGAGGCAAGACTTTTCTACGAGGCGCTTGACAACGGCACAGATGCACGCTGTAAGCCTGAGCAGGCACTTGTAGTATCACAGATACTTGAGGGAATTTACATATCGGCAAAAACAGGACAGCCGTACTACTTTAACGAGGAGAAATAAGTTTGAAATAAATTTCAAACTTATAAAATTATAATGCCGATTTTCTCGCCGTTTTCACGGCAACCGAAAATCATGGCACTTATGACCATTCTTTATGAGTCATTTGTGCCGTTGGCAAAATGAAAGGAATGGTCATAATTATGAAAATAGGTGTACTTACAGCATTATTCCACGACAGAGATTTTGAAACAATGATAAAATATCTTCATTCTATCGGCGTTCAGGCGGTAGAGCTTGCATCGGGCGGTTACCCCGGCAAGTACCACATCGACCCTGAGGCGCTTCTCAAAACACCTGAGAAGATCGATGAAATGAAGGCTGTTATCGACAAATACGGCATGGATATTTCTGCGGTTTCCGCGCACGGAAACCCGCTTCATCCCGACAAGGCTACTGCAAAGCAGTTCCACGATGATTTTATAAACGCAATCCTTTTTGCAGAGAAGCTCGGCGTTGATACTATCGTTGGTTTTTCGGGTTGTCCCGGTGACCACGACGGCGCAAAATATCCCAACTGGGTAACTTGCGCATGGCCGACCGATTTTGCAAAGGTGCTTGAATATCAGTGGGACGTTCTCGTAAAATACTGGAAAGAGACTGCCGAGTTTGCGAGTGCTCACGGCATCAAGAAGATCGCTTTTGAGATGCATCCCGGTTTTTGCGTTTACAACCCTGCAACACTCAAAAAGCTTCGCGCAGAGGTTGGCGATATAATCGGCGCTAACTTCGACCCCTCACATCTTATCTGGCAGGGAATCGATCCTGTTGCCGCTATCAAGGATCTTGAGGGTATGATCTACCACTTCCACGCAAAAGACACTTACGTTGACAGCGCAAAGGTTGCTGTAAACGGTGTGCTTGATACAACAAGCCTTGCTGACCTTAAAGACCGCGCATGGTACTTCAGAACACTCGGCTACGGCACACCCGAAAAGAACTGGAAGGATATGATCTCTGCACTCCGTCTTACAGGCTTTGACGGTATTCTGTCTATCGAGCATGAGGATGCTATGATGACAAACGAAGAGGGTCTTGAAAAGGCAGTTGCATTCTTAAAGACTATGGTGCCCATGCAGGCAATCAACGGGGACGTGTTCTGGGCATAATCTCCGAACGCTGCCGGGGGCAGATGCAGTGAGGAGATTATGCTGCAGCGGTCGAAATTTTAAACGAGCGTGAGCGAGTGAACAAAAATTTCGGGTCACCGCAAAGGGGCAAGTCTAATATGAACGCTGCCGGGGGCAGATAATAATTTTGAAAGGTTGACACAATGGCACAGGATAACAACCGTAAAAAGAATATTACAGGCTCGTATCCGGGCGTAACAGGTGCGTACAACCCACCGAATAAAAAGCAACCGCGTGAGTTTACACAGCCTGACAGCATAAATCCGCCGGTGCGTCCGCGCTACGATTTTGAAAAGACAGGCCGTGTCCCGCTTACGAGCGAGAATGATATCACGGCAAACGTAGAGCGTACGGGTGAGATAACAGCCGCTTTTAAAAAATCGGGAACCGACACTTCAGGCGACACTCGCGTCAATATGGAAAGGGTCACACCGAAACGTCCTGTGTCGGACGGCTATACAAGGGTGGACACCCCGCAGGTGAAAAGTCCGCGGTCCGCACCGCAGACACCTGCTGTCAACACGGTGAGAGAATCGCGGCAGACCCCTCCTCCTAAATCGGAGCAGGTGAAAAAGAAAACGGAAAAACCGCGTCAGGACGGCTTTGAATTTAAAAAGTGGTTTTCGTCAGACAACGTAAAGCGTTATCTTATTCAGGTGAGATACTACGGTATTATTCTGATAGTGTCGTTGCTTCTTACCTTCGGTATCGTCACCGCCGCAAACGATGCGTTTGCATTTATAAAGCCGGATGAGAGCATTGTTGTAAACATCCCGCAGGGCAGTAATACCAAAGCGGTTGCAAAGGCGCTTGATAAGGCGGGCATTATCGACCATCCGCTTGTGTTCAGGCTTTACAGCAAGCTAAAAAAAGCGGACGGAACCTTCCAGTACGGCGATTATACACTAAATTCAAACCTCGGCTACGACCAGATAATCGCAAAGCTTAAACGCGCGTCGGTGCAGGCAGAAACGGTGACCTTTACCGTTCCTGTAGGTGCAACGCAGGACGACATTGTTACAATGCTTACGGCGGGCAAGTATTTCAGTACCGAGGATCTTGATACCGCGCTTAATAAATACGATTATGAAAAGCATCCGTGGGTGAGCGAGCTTCCCGAAAGAAGATGCAGACTTGAGGGATATCTTATCGCGGGTGATTACGAGATGTCAAAGGGCGAGAGCGCAGTAACCGTTGTCGGACGCATGCTTGCGCGCTTTGAAGAGACGGTGCTTACAGAGGAAAACAAGGCGCTGATCACGGCATCGGGTCTTACGACCGACCAGGTCGTTACCATGGCTTCGCTTTTACAGGCAGAGTGTGACATTCCCGCGCTCTATAAGCCTGCGGCGGCAGTTCTGTTTAACAGACTTCGCGCAGAAATTCCCATGTACCTTCAGCTTACATCTCCCATAAACTACGTTCTTTCACAGCCAAAGCCGACGCTTTCTGCTGATGACAGACGTACGGACAGTGAGTATAACACCTATCTCTATACAGGACTTCCCAAAGGACCTGTGTGCAATCCGTCTGTAGATGCTATAGCGGCAGTGCTTGTGCCTGATATCAGTGAAAATATGTATTTTATATCGGACGGCGAGAGTTATTACTATGCAGTAACCGCCGCCGAGCATGAGCAAAATCTTGCAAAGGCATCGGATACAGCCAAGGGTACGGATACCATAAGATAAAAATATTGCGGAAGAAGCAAAAAAGCTTCTTCCGCATTTTGTTTTCAAATTATAGTAGTTTTATTCTGCTTTTATAAGATGATTGTACCTCTGTTTTATCTTCTTGAACGCCACAAGGAACAGCGTGAGCTGTACTGCAGTAGTGAGAAACCATGATATCGGATAAGATACGTACAGACATTCGAGCGTGTGAAACTCAGGCACTTTGAATATAGTCATTACCCAACCTACACGGAGTACGCACACACCGAGCACCGATGCTACCATCGGCATGACCGACTTTCCTATTCCGCGGAGCAAACCTGTCGATACTTCCATAAGACCGCAAAGGAAATAGGTTGAGGACAGTATAGACATGCGAAGCATACCGTATTTTATCGCCTCGGCATTTCCGCTTATGTAAATTCCAAGCAGCTGCTTGGAAAAAACAATTGACAGACATCCGAGAGTTGCACCCGTAAGTCCTGCAAACAGAAAACATTGCCATGCGATCTTTGTTACACGCTTTAAGTTTCTTGCGCCGTAATTCTGACTGACAAAGTTGACTGACGTCTGATAAAACGAATTCTGTGACGTGTACAAAAAGCCCTCGATGCTTGCCGCGGCAGAGTGACCTGCCATAACGGTCGAGCCAAAGCTGTTTACAGACGACTGTATAATAACGTTGGATATCGCAAAAAGCGAGCTCTGTATACCCGACGGCACACCGATAAGAAGCATCTTTTTAAGAGGGCGCATTCTTATTTTCATCCGCTTGAGCTCAAACCTGCAGCAGTCGGTTCTTTTTGAAAGCGCGATAACAACAAGAAGTGCCGACAGCGCCTGTGAGGATATGGTTGCAAGCGCAACACCCGCAACGTCCATGTGGAAGACGATTACAAATACCATATTAAGACCTACGTTTACAACACCTGCAAGGGTCAGAAACAGCATCGGACTTTTGGTGTCTCCCACGGCGCGAAGGATGGACGCGCCGAAGTTGAAGACGAGGTTTCCTATAATACCGATAAAGTATATCTTCATGTAAATAGTTGATTTTTCGATAACGTCAGGCGGGTTTTGCATGAGCTGGAGCATCGGCTTTGCAAAAAAGAAGCCGATTACCATAAGGACCGCACCGCCGACTATGGCAAGCGGTATTGCGGTGTGTACCGCCTCGCGCGCGTCCTTTTCGTGACCTGCGCCCACAGCATGCGCGATAGTAACGCCCGTGCCGACCGAGAGTCCCATGAACAGATTTACTATCAGATTTATAATTGAACCTGTTGCGCCAACCGCCGCGATGGACGACTCATCGGCAAATCTTCCTACTACAATAAGGTCAGCCGCGTTGAAAAGCAGCTGCAGAATACCTGTTAACATTACGGGGACCGTGTAAGCAATAATGTTTTTGACAAGCGGTCCGTTTACCATATCGATCTGTGTTTTAGTTTTCATAACCCTTTACCAAAATAAATACCAAAAGAACTAAATGCCAAACTCCTGAATCAATTGCAAATACTGTGTAAGCTGAATTATTCCGTCGGGAAGACCGGCGTTTTTCATTTTTTGTTCAAGCGCTTTGAAGTCGAGTGACGAGAAAAACTCCTGCGCCTCGTTTTCGCCGTTAAAGACCTTTTCTGTCGGAAGTGTAATCTCTTCCTTTTCGCTGACGGTCGTATAAGTGCTTATACCTAAATACAGCTTTTCGTCTGAAAGAAGGTTTGCAGTAAGCGAAGCGTCCTCGCTGCCGACGTCAAAGGAAAGGTCAAGACCCGCTCCCATTTTTGCAAGCCAGGTCGGAAGCTTCAGGTCATAAATGAGGCGTGCCGTAGGTAAAATTTTAATTTTGCCTGAAACAGTTTTTTCTTTTTTATTTATTTCAAGATCTGTGACGCTGGCCGTACCCAGCTGTGCGCCGTTGTTTGTCATCACGTAGTCGACGGTGATCTTACCGTCCTCTTTTTTGCCGTAGCCTATCATGTCCACAACGGAGCCTATGCGTATCTCCGAGCCTATCTCTTTTCCGTCCCGTACGTTCACAAAATACAATACGTTTTTGCCGTCTACCGTAATTTCCTTGCCGACGATATCGTGGCTCATCGTTACAAAATCACGGTAGCGGAAGGTCGGGATATTTATCTCAACGTCGGTGCGCGCATCGTCAAGCGTTTGTAAAAGCGCATCAAGCTCGTCAATAAAGTCCTTGCGGAAGTCCGCGTCGGGCTCTATTGCGTCCTTCTCCTTGAGCTTTTGTGTGAGCCTGTCAAAAATCACAAGCACCTGCTCGTCACTCTTAAGCTCTGTTGCGATGGAATGTATGAGATCTATCATGTCAGAGCGTCCGAAATTAAGCTCAAGCATTGAAAGCTTTTGCTCAACTCCGTCGATAACAAAGTCCTCTGTTGCACGGCGTATACCGCCCGAATGATCTTTTACAATCTTTAAATAACGCGAAGAGATGCTTTTCATCTCTTTTTCAGACGGCAGGATCTCAGAAAGCTCACCCGTTGTAAGCGTGCCGTTTTTATTTGCAAGGCCTGAAACGTATTTATCTGTAAGACCGGGAAGACCGAGTATCATATCCCCCGATTCACCGTTAACGTACAGCTGTATGCCTAAAAGCATAGAGTCGCCCGCAAACGCCTGAAGCTCGGTCTTATTAAGATCTCCGTCTGCAGAGGATGAGGCGGAAAGATAAAAATCGTCTAACCACGAATAGTCGTCACCGCCGATATCCTTTTTTACCTTTTCGCCAAGGTTTAACGATATTTTTCCTTCGGTTCCTGTTTCTGTAAGCTTGTTTTCTATAATATCAGCGTAGCCGTCAAGCAAAGCGTCGGTACTGCCCGCCCGTTTTTCTACGTATGCAAAGTATACGTCGGGCGAAGCGAAGGTCTTGATACAAAAGCCTACGATAACGTTGAAATTCAAAAGAAATACCGCGGCAAGCACCGCTGCTGCCGATACGGCAATGATAACCGAGGTCGCTTTTTTTCTGCGTTTTCGCTTGTTATACTTTGTTTCGGAAAACTCCTGCCCGTAATTATAATAGGCAGTCTCCGCAGTCTGCGGCGCAGGGCTTTGCTGCGGCGAGGTATATACGTATTGCGAACTTGGCTGTGAGCATACAGGACAAGCCGCCGCGTTGTCGTCATATTTTGTTCCGCATCTCTGACAAATCATAAGCAGATGATCCTTTCATATATTAAGATAGGTTAAAATGTCAAATCCGAACCTGTTTTAAAAAGGCGGATTTTCACTTTTACTATGTTAAAATACTCGTAAATCCGTCAGGATTTACTGCGTTTTGTGCCTTGTAAAATCAAAAATCCGCACTTTTTAAAATCTGCGA
>JAZPZR010000152.1:0-13982 GCA_045544795.1 Eubacteriales bacterium | reverse complement strand
CCGATTTTGAAAGGGCATACTCCTTTGCAGTTATCGGTGACACGCAGTATTCAACACAGTTTTATCCCGAAAACCTTAACAAGCTCTATCAGTGGATAGTTGATAATAAAGAAGAGCAGAACATACAGTACGTAATGGGCGTGGGTGATATCACCAACCGCGATACTACTTACGAGTGGGAAATTGCCAAAAATGCAGTTTCTCTTATGGACGGTGTAGTGCCCTATTCACTTGTGCGCGGAAATCACGATCTTAAGACCTATTCCGCTTCTGCAAATACTACCTACCATTATAATCAGACGGGTGTCAGCCTTTCACTTAGCGCAAGCACGGGCGGTGCAGGCTTTGACGATATGTTTGCAGCCGACCCCGACTATGCCGACCAGTTTATGAAGGCGGGCGATAAGGGCGGCGTTTATGACGAAGGCTCTGTCATGAACACCTGGCGCATACTTGAGATAGCAAATTCAAAATGGCTTCTTTTAAACCTTGACTATAAGGTCAACGACTCTGTTCTTGCGTGGGCGGCAGACGTTGTTGATTCGCATCCCGACCACAAGGTCATCATCACGACCCACGGCTACATCGGCAGAAACGGTGAGCATCTTGACGAGGCGTCATACGCTAAGGAAAAGGGCGTTGCTACCACCCTTCCTTCAGGCGGAAGAGGGGTAAACCTCGGTATTCATCAGTGGGAAAAGTTTGTTTCACAGCATGAAAATATTCAGCTTATACTCTGCGGACATATAAATTCTTCGCGTATCGTTACTGTTCAGCGCGAGGGTAAGCACGGCAACACGGTAACAGAAATGCTTGTTGACGGACAGACCTACGACAGCCGTTTCCGCGGCGCAGGTCTTATCACGCTTCTCTATTTCAATGCTGACGGTACGGCTTGCGAGGTTGAGTATATCTCAACTGCGTCTGAGTCGGAGGGACGTTACTACAGAAACGTAAATCAGTTTACGGTCGACTTTACGGCAGAGGGTATTCCCTACGATGAGAGCGTGTGGAACGGTCTTGCGCTTGCGCCTGAGGGTACGGGCGCGTATAACGACCCCTACCTTATTGAAAATGCAGGCAACCTTTTATGGATGTCACAAAACATCACGCAAGCGGCAGGCGTCGGCTCGTTCTACGGTAAATTCTTTAAGCAGACGCAGGATATCGACCTTTCGGGCAAAATGATAAACTCGATAGGCTACAAATATACTTCCGACACCGATATATACGCATTCGGCGGTGTGTATGACGGCTGTGGCTACAGCATCAAAAACGGACGCATCGGTCCTGTTTCTGACGTAAACCCCGCAACAAAGGGCTACGGCTACGGACTTTTCGGTATGCTTTACGGCGGTACCGTTAAAAACGTAACTCTTGATAATATCGAGGTCGTAGGACGCGGTATCACGGGCGCTGTTGTCGGCAAGACCGCAGGCAAGGGTGACGGAAGCTCGGACGAGGGCTTTAACCTCGTTGCAAACTGCGTTGTAGGGGATAACTGTAAGATAAAAACACTTCTCCCCAACGGCGCGAAATCACCTACCGCAACTGATTTTGACGGAGAGACACGTTCGGGTGTTGTCGGCGGTGTCGTAGGTATGGCGCGCTCGGCTACAGTCAAGTACTGCACCTCTTCCATGAAGATTTCTGTCGGCGGTGACTTCAGTATCGTCGGCGGTATAGTGGGAAGCGCAGGCTACAATACGGTTATCGACCACTGCGTATACACGGGCGGTATAAGCCTTGTGGACGGTCTGTCGGCGGCGGAAATGGCAGTCGGCGGAATTCTCGGCGCAACAACGGCTGATGCAGAGACGGCGGACGTTGCTGACAACCACGCAGGTAAGCTCCACGTTACAAACTGCTACAATAACGCAAATCTTGAATATACAGGTGACGTAGCTCCTACCGTCCATTCGTCCTTTGGCGGAATAATCGGTGCCGTTGCAAAGCTTCACCCGCTTGAAGCGAAGAATACCCGCCCTGCAGTTGACGAGGTTACTCCCTATATGGTCTATAACTGCCATAACCTCTACAAGCTCGGCGCGACGAGTACCGACCTTGATACAGTGGGCGGTATAATCGGTAAGGGTCTTGCAACCAAAACGGGCGAGGACAACGCTACAATGTGGCTCCAGCGTTCTTCGTCGGTTACCATAACCCGCCGCTATACAAGTGACGCAAAAGAGCGCGGTTATAACACCTTCTCTTACATAAACTATTCGACAAAATACAACTTTAAGCCGATAGCGGTGGCATCCGACGTTACGGGCACTGCGCAGACAGACGGCGGCAAACTCATTCTTGAAGCAGAAGCCGCAAAGACGTACACAAACGCAATTGACACCGATATCGCATCATACAGAACAAGCGCGTCGGGAGAGGTCGGCTATTCTGTAGACGGCGATACGCTCTATATCACGGGCGGCGGCTTTATTGCAGATTACGAGGCAGGAAAAGCACCCTGGACAGAAGAAGCGGCGGACGTTACAACGCTTGTTATAGGCGACGGTATTTCCGCTATCGGTGAGTATGCCTTCTACGGTCTTGAAAAATTAAAGACAGTCACTATACTCGGCAATATTGCCGCGGTAGGCGACTACGCTTTTGAGGGAACTGCATTTATTAACGATACGGAGTTGTGGGAGAGTGATATGCTCTATATCGGCGGTACGCTTATAAAAGCGCGTAAACACGACGACGGTATCTATAATATGGATGCCAACACCGCAAGAGTATCGACAGGCGCATTTGACGGAACAGGCGTCAAAGTGGTCTACTACGGCGGTAACAAGGCAGGCTACCTCGCTATTCATAATATCGACGCGCTTTCTGACATTCAGGCGGTCTACGAGGGCGAAAGCGTAAACTATCTGTTTGATGAAGATACGGGTGTGCTCCGCGTTTTCGGTACGGGTGTTACACACACGTTTGACAGCAAATCAACCAATACGCCTTATTACAGATTTAAGGATAAGGTGACCTCAATCGTTATTGAAGAGGGCATCACAGGTCTTGGCAACTATCTTGCAAAGGGCTTCAATAACGTTACAAGCGTAACGCTTCCCGAAGGTCTTACCTCTATCGGTACTGCGTGCTTCAGCGGACATAGGTTTGAAAGCATCGTACTTCCCGAAACACTTGAAACTATCGGTAACTATGCATTTGAGACAGTGACGACGCTCAAATCGATTGATATTCCCGCAAGCGTTACCGCGCTTAACAGATACGCGTTTGACGGCTGCAGCTCTCTTGCAACCGTTACAGGCGGTGAGGGTATTACCGCAATGGGACAGGGTGTATTCAGAAAAACGGCGATACTTACAAACGCAGATACCTCAAAGGGTATATTTACAATTGCAAACACCATTGCCGTGGCATTTGCAACGTCTGATAACTGCTACACCATTCCAAAGAATATAAAAACAGTTGCTATCAACGCATTCAGCGGTCTTACGGTCAATTCCGTAGCCTTTGGCGGTAGTGAGTCGGAATGGGCATCACTCAATATCGGTACCGGTAACGAGCCGCTTACTTCTGCTAAAGTCAGCTTTGGCGCAGGCGTGTACTGGGAATTCAATGAGAGTACGGGCACTCTCCGTATTTATGGTAACGGTCCTATGGGAAATTATAATCCCAACATCGGTAATTACACACCGTGGTATGATTACAACGAACAGATCAAGTCTGTAGTTATCGAAGAGGGCGTTACTACCATTGGTGACCGAGTCTTCAGACAATGTACAAATCTTACAAAAGCAACGGTTCCTGAAGGTATTACTTATATCGGTACAGGCGCGTTTGAACTTACCGCGCTTGAGGAGTTTACTTTCCCCTCAACCGTCACTACCATGAAAAACTACGTTTTCTACGGTACAAAGCTTAAGACTGTCGTAATTCCAAAAACGCTCAGTTCATTGGGTACTCATCTGTTTACAAGCTGTACCGAGCTTGAGAGCATTACCATTCCCGTATCGGTCAAGTCGATAGGTAAAAATTCATTTAATAAGTGTACAGCCCTTACCGACATCTACTACGACGGCTATAAGTCGGACTGGGATGCGATCACGCTTGCAGAGGGTAATACACAGCTTTCCGTTGCGACCCTTCACGCAAAGCAAAAACCGCTTGCAGCCGTCACTCTCAGCGAGGACGGAAACGAGGCTGTGCTCTCTCTCGGACGCGGAGCAAGAAAGCTTTACTGGGGATATATCGGCACGGAAAATATTGAATACAAGTGGTTTAACGACTTTATGGCACAGTGCGGCGCTACATATACCGCAGACTACAGTCTTAAAGAGGGTGAGACTTACCCGCTTACAAAGGCTGGCTACTACCGTTTTGTAGTAAACTATCTTACAGAAGAGGGCGTTTCGACCGACCTTGTATACACGCTTGAGGTAAAAGAGGGTACACCCGTTACCGTTCCCGTTGTGGAAGGCGATAACAACGTTGCAGAGTTTTCGGGCAGCGCAAGAAAGCTTTACTACGGCTACATCGGTGAAAAGCTTACGCAGTATACAAGCTTTAACGAGTTTAAGGCAAGCTGCGGCGATACCTTTACTGCAGACTTTTCGGTAAATGACGGCGAAAAGTACCTTGTTACAAAGAAGGGCTACTACCGTTTTGTTGTAAACTACGTTGACGGCGACGGTGTTGTACGCGATATCGTTTACACGGTAGAGTGTACGGCTGATGTCAAAGCACCTGAGCTTACGCACCAAGAGGGCAGTATTTCACTTATTAAAAACGGTAATACAGTCAATAAGATGTATATCGGCTACTTCGGTGATGAGGTAAGTGTTGATAACTGGGATGATTACAAAGCGCTTGCAAAGGCGAGGGCATGTGTCCTCTCACCCGCAGACGGTTATACGACCGCCCTTAAAAACGAAGGCTGTTATATAATCCTTGTAAACTATACCGACGCTGTCGGTAAGTCGCGTGATGTCTTTATCACAGTAAACAACTAAAAAAATCATTGACAAAATAAAATAGTGGTGATACAATTAGATAGGTTAAAAGAGAAAATCCGCCTTTTTAAAACAGGTTTGGGTTTGCTCTTTTAACCTAAAACCGTTGATGCGGAGATAAAGGCAATTATGACACGGCAGAGAGCCTGCGTTGGTGTGAGTCAGGTGTGAAACAGGTTGTCAAATGGACCGCGGAGGGTGCAGTCAAACGTGATGCTGTCACGGAGTATTCTGCAACGTGTGTGCATACGTTAGTTGCAAAGGATATGTCAGTATCTTAAAAGTGCATGTGGCTTCACATGAATTCAGGGTGGCACCGCGGATAATGTTTTTATTCGTCCTTGACAGATGATACAGTTCTGTCAAGGACGTTTTTGTTTACAGCGCCTTGCAGAGTGTGAATTTTGGAGGAAAAGAAAATGGAACTTAACGGCGTAAATTTTGACACTTATTTTAACAACTATCCCAATAAGGACGGTTACTTCGGCAAGTACGGCGGCGTGTACGTCGACGACAAATTAAAGGCGGCAATGGCTGAGATAACGACTGCATACTATTCGATATGTCAGTCAAGAAAGTTTATTGCAGAGCTTCGCAGAATAAGAAAGGAATTTCAGGGCAGACCAACTCCCGTATCGCATCTTGAAAGACTTTCCGACGCGCTTGGCGGTAAGGTACAGCTTTATGCAAAGCGTGAGGATCTTAACCATTCGGGCGCGCACAAGCTCAATCACTGTATGGGTGAGGCGCATCTTGCAAAATACATGGGTAAGAAAAAGGTTATCGCAGAGACGGGCGCAGGTCAGCACGGTGTTGCGCTTGCAACCGCGGCGGCTTATTTCGGTCTTGAGTGTGATATCTACATGGGCTCTGTCGATATTAAAAAGCAGGCTCCAAACGTTGCACGTATGAAGATTCTCGGCGCAAACGTGGTTGAGGTAACACACGGTCTTAAAACACTTAAAGAGGCTGTTGACGCGGCTTTTGACGCGTACAGCCGTGAGTATAACGACGCTATCTACTGCATCGGCTCGGTGCTCGGTCCCCATCCGTTTCCCATGATGGTGCGCGACTTCCAGAGCGTTGTCGGAATTGAAGCAAGAGAGCAGTTTATTGAAATGACAGGTCACCTTCCCACCTCAATCGTTGCATGTGTGGGCGGCGGCAGTAACGCGGCAGGTCTTTTTGCAGGCTTTTTAAACGACCCCGTTGATATTTACGGTATCGAACCGCTCGGACGCGGTGAAAAGCTTGGCGACCATGCGGCAAGCCTTAAGTACGGCACAGAGGGTATCATGCACGGCTTTAACAGTATAATGCTTAAGGACGAAAACGGTGAGCCCGCGCCCGTATACTCGGTAGCAAGCGGTCTTGACTATCCTTCAAGCGGTCCTGAGCATGCGTTTTTACAGGAGATAGGCAGAGTTAAATACGACGTTATCAATGACGATGAGACTATTGATGCATTTTTCCGTCTTGCACGTCTTGAGGGTATTATCCCTGCAATTGAGAGCGCGCATGCGGTAGCCTACGGCATAAAGCTTGCAGAACGTATGGATCACGGCTCTGTTCTTATCAACCTCTCAGGCCGCGGTGATAAGGATATGGATTACGTTATAGAAAATTACGGTATAAGATAATGAAAAAGATAATTGTATTTTTAACACTTACGGCAATACTTCTTTCAACCTCGTCCTGTGCCATGGCATTTTTGGGCGCACCGCTTGAAGCGCTTACGCAAAAGGTGGATGATAAGCTTAGTGTTGAGGACAGCGAAACCGTTATGCAGTCGCAGACGGAGCAGATAACAGAGCTTGAAATTGACGTTGTCGAAACTACGGGTGTCATGCAGATAGAGCCGGGCGCTGTGCTTGACAAGGATACCGCCGTCCGTCTTGGTGCAGGTCATCCTGACTGCTGGGTTTATATTTCTGTTAACGAGGTCAATAACGATGCGGAGATGGGCGGTAAAATAATCGAGTACTCGTTTGAGGATAACTGGATGCCGCTTGACGGTGCAGAGGGTGTATATTATTTTGAGGTCAAGGCAAACGATATTGCCGATACCCTTATTCCCATCTTCAAGGATGAAAAGGTGTACGCAAGTGTCACCATCACCAATGCAGACGCTGAAAAGATAAATAACGGCTTTCGATTTGATATTTCGGCAAAGGCGGTTGAGATTACAGAGGGCGATACGCCTTATATGGCTTGGCTGAATAACTAAATATGTAAAAAATCACGGTGTGGAAAATTTTTTCAAAACATCGTGATTTTTTTCTTGACAAATGGGTTTTTGGGTGTTATATTATTTACAGTTAGCAACGGCTAATCGTATTTTGAAGGGTTGGAGAGTTATGACTTTACTTGAGGCGGAAACAGGTCGTGAATATATTATAAAAGCTCTTAATACCGGTGATGAGGAGCTTGAAAGCTTTCTTTTTTCACTCGGTTGCTATACGGGTGAGCCGATAACGGTTATTGCGCGTCAGCGTAAGGCGTGCACTGTGTCGATAAAGGACGGCAGATATAACATTGACAGTCAGCTGGCTGAGGCAATTATTGTTTAAAAAACAGCTTTTGCCACTGCTGTTTATTTTTGGTTTAAAGTTAGCAACCGCTAACTTTTGAATAGAGAAGGAGAGAAAACTATGAGAATCGCATTTGCGGGTAATCCCAACAGCGGTAAAACGTCTATGTACAACGCGCTTACAGGCCGTAATGAAAAGGTCGGTAACTGGGCGGGCGTTACCGTTGACAAAAAGGAGAGTACAATTAAAAAGGCGTTTTATAGCGGAGATGCCGAGCTTGTTGCAGTCGACCTTCCGGGTGCATATTCAATGTCACCCTTTACGTCGGAGGAGAGCATTACAAGTGACTACATAAAAAACGAGGCGCCCGACGCTATCATCAACATTGTTGATGCGACAAACTTAAGCCGCAGCCTCTTTTTCACAACACAGCTTTTAGAGCTTGGTGTGCCTGTTGTCGTTGCGCTCAATAAGAGTGATATCAACAAAAAGAAAAAGACGGTCATTGATACCGATAAGCTTTCAGCACTTCTCGGCTGTCCCGTAGTTTCTACCGTTTCGACAGGGCTTGCAAACGAGGGTCTTGAGGCGGTGGTTCTGGCGGCTGTTGAGGCGCATGGCAAGGGCCAGAAGGCGCCCTTTGATCAGGGCAATATCGACATGACCGACAAAAAAGCGGTAGAGGATGCCGACAGACGCAGATTCTCGTTTGTAAACGGCATTGTAAAAAAAGTCGAGGTGCGTAAGATACGCACAAACCAGACAAATTCGCAGGATAAGATAGATGCCGTGCTTACAAATAAGTGGGTAGGTATTCCGATATTCGCGGTAGTAATGTTCCTCGTATTCCAGATATCTCAGGCATGGGTAGGTCCGTGGATAGCGGAGGGAGTTGAAATCGGCGGTGTCGCGATCCCCGGTCTTGTAACGCTTATTGATATGTTCAAGGAATGGGTCGCAGGCGCTCTTGAAGGCGGTAACGTGTTCCTGGTAAGCTTGCTTACAGAGGGTATCATCGGCGGTGTAAGCGCCGTTGTAGGCTTTTTACCGCTTGTTATGGTAATGTACTTCCTGATAGCGCTTCTTGAAGACTGCGGCTATATGGCGCGCGCAACAGTCGTGCTTGACCCCATCTTCAAAAAGGTAGGGCTTTCGGGTAAATCGGTTATCCCCTTCGTTATCGGCACAGGCTGTGCGATTCCCGGCGTTATGGCTTGCCGTACCATCAAAAACGAGCGCGAGCGTAACGCAACCGCAATGCTTGCACCCTTTATGCCCTGCGGTGCAAAGCTTCCCGTTATCGCACTTTTTGCGGGTGCTTTCTTTAAGGATGCGTCATGGGTGGGCACACTTATGTACTTTATGGGTATTGTAATAATCCTTATCGGCGCGCTTCTTATAAACAATATAACAGGCTATAAATATAAAAAGTCATACTTCATTATCGAGCTTCCCGAATATAAGCTTCCCTCATTCGTACGCGCCGTAAAATCAATGTGTGCGCGCGGCTGGTCATACATTAAAAAGGCGGGTACCATCATCCTTCTCTGTAACGCGGTCGTATATATTATGCAGTCGTTTAACTGGCAGCTTCAGCTTGTCGGGGATGATGCAGGTTCATCTATCCTAGCAACTATCGCAAAACCGATCGCTGTTTTGCTCATTCCTATCGGTATCAAAGCGTGGGAGATGGCGGCAGCCGCTGTTACAGGCTTTATTGCAAAGGAAAACGTTGTAGGAACTCTTGCAGTATGCTACGGCATTTCAAACATGATAAATACAGAAGAGCTTGCACTTGAGGCAGGACAGGGCAGTGCCGTTGCCCAGACTTTCGGTATAACGGCAGTCGCGGCGCTTGCATACCTTATGTTTAATCTCTTTTCACCCCCTTGCTTTGCGGCGATAGGCGCTATGAACGCAGAAATGAGCAATAAAAAGTGGCTGTTTGGCGGTATCGCGCTTCAGCTTGGCGTCGGATATACCGTGGCTTATCTTGTATACACTGTCGGTACACTTATTGCAGAGCCTGAAAAACTCGCGGTACTTCCCGCAATTTTCGGCGGTATCGCGGTTGCAGTTATGATAGCGATCGTCGGCGTGCTTATTGCAAGAACAAATAAGAAAATGAAGAAAAACTGATATGGAAAACGTAATTATAATAGCAGTAGTTGCGGGTCTTGTAGGACTTGCGGTATGGTATATCGTAAAGGAAAAGAAAAGCGGTAAAAAGTGCGTCGGCTGTCCCTATGCTGACGGCTGTAAGACCTGTAACTGTAAAAAATAGCATAACAACACATCATAACAATATACCCCCTTGAAAAGGTACGTCCCTTCTGAAGTAACGTTCAGAAGGGACGTATTCATTTTGCAAATTACGGTTTAACGGGTAGGGGCGATTCACGAATCGCCCGCAAAAATTTGTACAAAACACGGCGGGGCGTCGAGGGCGTCGCCCCTACAAATAGGAGATATACCTATGGCGCGATATATCTTCAATGTGATATGTTTGCGCTATAGTATTATATCATGAGTAATTTTTATTTGCAACAATTGTCTGTATAATATGCAAAAAATGTCAGTTTAAAATATAGACACCGAGGTTAAGATATCCTGCAAAGGTGACCCAGACAAGATAGGGAAGCATAAGATATGCGGACTTTTTGTCTGATGCATAAAAAAGCAGGGTAGATATGATAATCAAAAACCACATTACAAGCAGCCAGAAAAAAGAAAACAGATACGCACCCGCATTAAAAAAGAATATCGACCAGAAAAAATTGAATACAAGCTGTATCCCGTAAACCTTGAGCGCCGATTCTTTAAGCGGTGATTCGGACACGAATACAAAATAGCTTGCAATACCCATAAGGACATATAAAATAGTCCACGCTATCGGAAAAACAATAGCAGGCGGGGTAAGCGGCGGCTTTGTTATCATTTCAAAGGATTGCATACCGCCCCGTGATATAAGCGCCGAAAGTCCGCCCACTCCTAGCGGAATAAGTATTGCAATAATAAAAGCTTTTATATTTTTCATAAAAATAACCTCCGATAATATTTATTCATTATCGGAGGTTAAATATTCTTTTTATTCGTAATCTACTACGTCTACCCATGAAAGCAGGAATTCTCTTTCATGCGCGTTGCCCTTTACTGACTGTGAAGCGGCAACGATAGGCATCCATTTCTGAACGTACTGCTTTGCAGTATCACTCTTTTTGCAGAAAAGATTAAGATACTTGTCTGCAAGCTCTTTTTTGCCCTCAAGACAGAAAAGGAGATAGGTTCTTGCAACGTCTGCAGAAGCGTTGCCCTGTGTTGCATGCGCCCAGTCGATAACAAAGGGAGTGCCGTCCTTTGTTATAATTACGTTCGAGGGGTTAAAGTCGCCGTGGCATACCTTTTTATGCTTGGGCATACCCTCAAGACGTGTGTGAAGCTCGTAGCGTGTGGTTGCATCAAGATCAGCCTCTGAAATCTTGCGGTTCATCTTGTCCTTGAGCTTGCCGAGCATGGGAGCGGTTTTTGAGTGAATCTCAAGCTGAAGATTTACAAAAAGCTCAAGATACTCGTCTTCCTTTTCAGGATTTTTCTCCATAAGATCAGAGAGCGTTTCACCCTCGATAAAATCAAGTACGATAGCCCACTTGCCGTCAACTGTCGTTACTTCATGAAGCGCGGGCATTGAAAGACCCGTCTCCTCAACGCGCGCCTGATTGAGCGCCTCGTTGAGTACGTTTGCCTTTGAATAGCTTTCGTTAAAAAGCTTTATGGTTTTATCGCCGTCACGGTAAATTACCTTTTCGGCTCTTACTTTTACAACGTTGTCAAGCTTCATTATCTCTTACCTCCGTAGTATGCGTTAAGATACATTTCTTTGAGCTCGCTCATAAGCGGGTAGCGGGGGTTAGCGCCTGTGCACTGATCGTCAAATGCCTGCTCAACCATGTCGTCAAGACGGTCAAGGAAGTCTTTTTCATCAGGCACGTAGTCACGTATCGTCTTTTTGATGCCGATCTTTTCTTTAAGCTCGTCTATTGCTTTTATGAGGTTTTCTACCTTCTTTTCGTCCGTCTTGCCGCCAAGACCGAGATAGTCTGCAACCTCAGCGTATCTTGCCATTGTGTGCGGATGGTCATACTGCGAGAAGGTGCCCATCTTTGTGGGAGCCTCAGCCATGTTGAACTTAATGACCTCGTTTATCATAAGCGCGTTTGCAACACCGTGGGGGAGATGGTGGAATGCGCCCAGCTTGTGAGCCATTGAGTGACAGATGCCGAGAAATGCGTTCGCAAATGCCATACCTGCGATAGTTGCGGCGTTTGCCATCTTTTCACGCGCTTCTACGTCCACCTGACCGTTATCGTAAGCGCGGGGGAGATATTCAAATACCGTCTTGAGTGATTTGAGTGCAAGACCGTCCGTGTAGTCTGTTGCCATAACCGAAGCGTATGCTTCAAGTGCGTGAGTTACAGCGTCAATACCTGATGCCGCTGTAAGACCCCTCGGCGCCGACATGTGAAGGTCGGTATCAACGATTGCCATATCGGGCATGAGCTCATAGTCTGCAAGCGGGTATTTAACGCCTGTCTTTTCGTCTGTGATAACCGCAAAGGGCGTTACCTCAGAGCCTGTACCCGCTGACGTGGGGATTGCAATAAAGTATGCTTTTTCGCCCATCTTGGGGAAGGTGTATATACGCTTACGGATATCAACAAAGCGCATTGCCATATCCATAAAGTCTGCTTCGGGATGCTCGTAAAGTACCCACATGATCTTTGCCGCGTCCATTGCCGAGCCGCCGCCGAGCGCGATGATGGTGTCAGGCTTGAAGGCTGACATCTGTGCCGCGCCCTCTGTTGCGTTTGCAAGTGTCGGGTCGGGCTGTACGTTAAAGAAGGTCGAGTGAACGATACCCATCTCGTCAAGCTTGTCTGTTATCGGTTTTGTGTAGCCGTTTTCATAAAGGAAGGTATCAGTTACGATGAAGGCACGCTTTTTGCCCATTACGTTTTTAAGCTCGTCAAGAGCAACGGGCAGACAGCCCTTTTTGATGTATACCTTTTCAGGTGCGCGGAACCAAAGCATGTTTTCCCTTCTTTCTGCTACTGTTTTGATGTTGAGCAGGTGTTTTACACCTACGTTTTCCGAAACGCTGTTGCCGCCCCATGAGCCACAGCCGAGTGTGAGCGAGGGAGCAAGCTTGAAGTTGTAGAGGTCACCGATACCGCCGTGTGATGAAGGTGTATTTACAAGAATACGGCATGTCTTCATACGGCTTGCAAACTCAGCAAGCTTTTCAGTTTCAGAAATTTCATTTATATAGATCGAAGAGGTGTGACCGTAACCGCCGTCAGCAACAAGGTGCTCAGCCTTTTGCAAAGCCTCTTCAAAGCTGTCGTGCTTGTACATAGCAAGTACGGGCGAAAGCTTTTCGTGAGCAAATTCTTCAGAAAGCTCGACACTTTCCACCTCACCGATAAGGATCTTGGTGCTTTCGGGAACGGAAACTTCTGCAAGCGATGCGATAGTGTGCGCCTTCTGTCCTACTATCTTCGCGTTGAGCGCGCCGTTGATGATGATAGTCTTTCTTACCTTTTCCGTTTCCTCTTCGTTTAAGAAGTAACAGCCGCGGTAAGCAAACTCAGCCTTGACTGCATCGTAAATGCTTGAGTGAACGATAACAGACTGCTCTGATGCGCATATCATACCGTTGTCAAACGTCTTTGAATGGATGATAGAGTTTACAGCCTTGATAACGTCTGCCGTCTCGTCAATGATGACAGGAGTGTTACCTGCGCCGACACCGAGCGCGGGTGTGCCGCTTGAATAAGCCGCCTTGACCATGCCGGGTCCGCCTGTTGCGAGGATGATGTCAGCCTCTTTCATAACCGTGTTTGTCATTTCAAGCGAGGGTACGTCTATCCAACGGATAATGCCCTCAGGTGCGCCTGCCGCAATTGCCGCATCAAGCACAAGCTTTGCCGCCGCCGCAGTACAGCCCTTTGCTCTGGGGTGGGGGCTGATGATGATGCCGTTTCTTGTTTTGAGTGCAAGAAGGCATTTGAAGATTGCAGTAGAGGTGGGGTTGGTGGTGGGGATAACAGCGGCAATAACGCCGATAGGGTCTGCTATCTTTTTGATACCGTATGCCTTGTCCTCTTCAATCACACCGCAGGTCTTTGTGTCGCGGTATGCGTTGTAGATGTACTCAGCGGCATAGTGGTTTTTGATGACCTTGTCCTCAACGATACCCATGCCCGTTTCTTCAACTGCCATTTTAGCAAGTGAGATTCTTGCCTTGTCAGCTGCAGTTGCAGCGGCAAGGAAAATTTTATCAACCTGCTCCTGTGTGTAGGTAGCAAACACCTTCTGCGCCGCGCGTAATTCCTTAAGCGCGGTTTCAAGTGTTTCTACGCTGTCGATCTGTTTTGTCATTTGTTATTATCCTCCATAAAATATGCTGAAGTATAGT
>JAZPZR010000151.1:0-4473 GCA_045544795.1 Eubacteriales bacterium | reverse complement strand
CGTCGAGGGCGCCGACCCCTACAAAGATTGTGCGTATCTCACCGACAAACCGCAATTTATGCATTCAGCAAACGTTTTTGTTCATCCGCAACCATCCTTGTAAGCCAGGAACGGCTTTCTTCTGCGCTCATCTGTATATCACCGACGACAGATTCGTCTGCAAAGCTGTCAAATTCCTTTTGCTTACCCGCCAGTATCTCAAGCATACGCTCGTCTATAGTATCGTCGGCAAGAAGTCTGTGCACCTGCACGTCGCGGGTCTGACCCATTCTGTAGGCGCGCGCTATCGCCTGACTTTCGATCGCGGGTGTCAGCTGCGGCTCGCAGAATATTACCACGCTTGCCGCCTGAATATTAAGTCCCGTGCCTCCCGCCTGCACCTGACTTACAAGAATAGCCCCCGACTCTGCGGCATTGAACTTATCGACAATCTCCTGTCTTTTGGCGGGGCTTATATCACCCGATATCGTTTCAGAGCAACGCTCACCGAAAAGCGCGTGCACCTTATCAAGCGTGTTTCTGAAAAATGAAAATACGATTACCTTTCTGCCCTGCTCCTTTGCGCTTTCGCATATCTCGACAAGGCGCATCGCCTTTGACGAGTCTTTGATATCACTCACCTGCCATGAGACCTGACGTATTGCCATGAGATTTCCCGATGCGACTGCCTCACGGTAAATTGCCTTTTCGGCATTTCCAAGCTCGCACCACTGCTCCTTTTCAATGAGGTCGGGAAGCTCCTTTAAAACGTCCTCACGCACACGTCGCAGATATACGGGTGACAGCTCCTGACGGAACTGATCTGCAGTCGACACGTTTTTGACCTGTTCAAGTCTTGCTGCGATCTGCGGCTGCAGGCACTCGACAAGAAAGCACATTTCATCAACACGGTTTACAAGCGGTGTGCCCGACATGTACAGCACGCCCTCCGTCTTTGCAAGCAGTTTTTTCATGGCAACGGTACGCTGTGCGTCGGGATTTTTGACGTAGTGCGCCTCGTCCACCACAAGATAATCAAAAGTAAACAGTTCGGGAAGTTCAAACCTGCTTATTGACTCGTAGGTTGTGACCGCAACGTCACCGTTTTCCCGCCAATGACGGAGCGCAGTTTCATCCGCGCCGTGAATTTTGGTCACTTCAAGGCTTGAAAACTTCTCTATCTCCCTGCACCAGTTGATAAGCACAGACGCGGGACAGACCACCATAAAATGATACTTGCCCGATGCCTTGAGCGCAATCATGGCAGCAATTGCCTGAATGGTCTTGCCAAGACCCATCTCGTCACCAAGAAGGGTGCGCTTTTGGTGAAACGCGTATTTTACGCCGAACTCCTGATAGCTGCGGAGTGTTGCCTTAAGACCCGAAAGGTCAAGCTCAACCGCTTCTATCTCCTTTACAAGCTCTTCGGGAAGTCCCGCCTTTTGCGGTGAGGAGGTATTGAGATGCTTGCAGTATTTTTCAAGCGTTGCATAGTAGCGCGCCGAATTTTCGCGAAAGTGCGCGCGGCACTCGGTTATATCCGCATTCGTTACGGCGTTATATTCATCAAAGCGGGTCTTGTCACCAAACTCGCCCGAAAGTCTCACTGACAGTGACTGAATAGCAAAAAGCGTCTCTTCCCTCTCCGTCTTTGATGCAAAAAACCATGAGACACCGCCCGCAGCCTTTGTCACTTTTGCGATTTCTTTTGTAACCTCTTTATGATTGGCATTATAAAGAGGCGCCATTATCTCACGCATATCATCATGCGCGATAAGTGTAAAAAGCGCGCGGATGATGGTATCATCCGCCTTCGAGGGCGAATCGACGTTGATTCTCACCGACATTTTCTGCCGTGTGTTTTCAACAATGCCCTGCGTCAGCTCCTCGATCTTCTCCGCGCCCTGCGCGCCGATGCCCTCAAGCGCCTCTATCCGCATGCGCGACAGCTGTGACAGCTGATAGATATTGTTTATGCCCGCGTCCTTGAGATAGGAGACGCGGATGCCCTGCTTTCCCTGAGAGAGCATATCAACGCTCATGCTCTCAAGCTCGGCTTTGAATTTTTCGTTATAGAAAAGGTCGGTTGCCCGCCTTACCTCAGCAATTTCCGCCTTTTGTCCGTCAAGCGCGGTCTTAAAGCCCGCATCTATCGACTGCGCGCGTTTTATAAGGTTTTTTATTTGCTTTTTATCGGGTCTGTCACTCATATTATCCCACCTTTGTTATATTGGTTTAATTATATCACAATACACTTGCAATTACAAAATATATTTGAAACTGTTGCAATTTTTAACGTACGGCAATATAATTAAATACAACAAGCGAAAGGAAAGATAAAGTATGAAAAAATACGACGTTGCGGCATACGTATGGCCTGCCTATACAGGTGACGAAAAAAGAGCAAGAATATTCTGGGAAGAGGGCTACGGCGAGTGGCAGACGGTAAAAAAGATGCAGCCGAGATTCGAGGGGCATAGGTGGCCGCGCAAACCGCTTTGGGGCTACGTTAACGAGGCGGATCCCTACGTAATGGAGATGGAGATCCAAGCGGCGGTCGACCACGGCGTAAACGTCTTTATATACGATTGGTATTGGTACGACAACAAGCCGTTTTTGGAGCAATGCCTTGACGACGGCTTTTTAAAGGCTAAAAACAACCGCAAGATGAAGTTTTATCTTATGTGGGCAAATCACACCGCAACAAGCATGTGGGACAAGAGGATTTCCGACATGCGCGCGCCCGTGTGGGACGGCGCGGTGGACAGAAAGACCTTTGATTTTATAGTTGAGCGCACTATTGAAAAATACTTTTCGCACCCCTCATACTACAAAATCGACGGAAAGCCTGTATACATGATGTTTGATATCCCCAATCTTATCAGAGGTCTCGGCGGTGTTGAAAAAACCAAAGAGGCGATTGAGTACTTCAGACAGAAAACGGTTGAGGCGGGATTCCCCGGACTTGAGCTTCAGATATGTCTCAAGGGCAAACGCAAGCTTGACAAGGTGATAGAGGGTGATATGACGCAAAGAGAGGTTATAAACAGCCTCGGCTTTGACAGCGGTGTATTCTATCAGTATTTTGACTTAACACCCATGAACCGCGCTTATCCCGAAGTGTTGGAGGATGCCCTGCGCGAGTTTGACGATATCGTCAAAACGCTTGATTTCAAGGTATACCCGCACGTGTCGGTGGGCTGGGACTCAAACCCGCGTTACAATATTTTCCATGACGACGTCTGCTTTGACAACACACCCGAAAACGTGCAAAAGGCGTTTGAGCGCGCAAAGGAATATATCGATACACACCCCGAACTTGACGCACCGCTTATCACGGTAAACTCATGGAACGAGTGGACCGAGACGAGTTATCTGCATCCCGATGACCTTTACGGCTACGGATATCTTGAGGCAATCAAAAACGTATTTATAAAAGAGTAATAATAAAAAGCCTTGGAATCCAAGGCTTTTTAAATATTAATAAGCAACAGCCACGCAAGACCGTAATAGCTTACAACGGCAACGAGGTCGTTTACGGTGGTAATAAGCGGGCCTGAGGCTACCGCGGGGTCAAGTCCGAGTCTGTATAAAAATATGGGTATTGCGGCGCCTGTAAGACCTGATATCATCATCGCAAAGCACATTGCAAGACCGACACAGCCCGCGCACTGCAGTACAAAAGCCATACCGTACGTCGTAAAGGCAACAAGATATCCGCTTACTATAACAAAGGATATAAGTCCGAGCGCAACACCGTTTAAAAACGCAATACGCGTTTCCTTTAAAATCGTTACAAGCTGGTCTTTAAATCCCTTTTCCTCATTACAGCCAAGCGTTCTTACCGTCACGGCAAGCGACTGCGTACCGACGTTGCCCGCCATGCCGAGTATTAACGACTGAAAAGACACGATCACGGGGAGAGCATCGACAACACTTTCAAAAAGCTGAACTACAGCCGACACGGCAAGACCCAGAAAAAGCAGGGCAACAAGCCACGGCACACGCTTTTTCATACTTGAAAAAAGCGATTCGTCCGACTCCTGTTCCGAGGTCATAGCCGCAAGCTTTGCGTAATCGTCACCGCGCTCTTTATCGACAAGCCCGACAATTTCCGATATAAACTCACTTCCCATAACCTCAAGCAGACGCCTGCATTCCTCTGAAGTAAGCTGTTCAAAGACCCCCGCTATATCCTTTTCATGATATTTTTGCAGTCTTTGTCTTATTTCGCAGTCTTCATATCCGCCGCGGATGACGGCAAGGATCTGCGCCGAATAATTTCTTTTTTCCACAGCCGCCCCCTGAACGTATAACGATCACTTCTTTCAATATATTCTTCTCTGTTATGGTTTATTTATACAAAAAGCCTGCTTTCATTTTGAAAGCAGGCTTGAGACTGTCAAAAAAGGCACAGACCGTGAAGAAAAGGATTACACCCTTGCCTCCACTTGTCAGGGGAGGTGGATTTTGCCGTGCGGCAAAAGACGGAGG
>JAZPZR010000150.1:0-3063 GCA_045544795.1 Eubacteriales bacterium | reverse complement strand
GTAAGTTTTGCACTCGACCTTAATAAGCATACCCTTACAAATGCGGTTGCAGGAGCTCCCGCACTTGTAAATAACGGTACTCTTGTTATCAGCGGTGAGGGCGCTGTTGTAAACGGTGTTTCTGATACCGGAAAATCTCATACTGTAAGAAACTACGGCACACTTATAATAAACGGCGGTAATATCGGTACCTTTGCAACCGCAGGTGCTGCTGTGGTAAATGACGGTACAGCTACCGTAAACGGTGGTACGTTTGCTTCAAGACAGGAAGAAAATGCACAGTACGGAAAGGGTCCTGCTGCATATTGCTTTATCAATAACGGCACAGGCACCATGACTATCAATGATGCAACTGTTGACGGACCTACCCACGGTATTTTTGCTGCATACGCAGGCAAGCTCGTAGTTAACGGCGGTAACTACACGCTTGTAGGAAATAACGGTATGGGTTGCTATGTTGTATACTCAACAGGCGAGGCTGAGGTTGTTCTTATGGGCGGTACAGTCAATACTAACGAGCCCAGACATAGCAGAACCTTCTATGTAAGTAATGGCGGTAACCACTTCAATCAGAACGCTGTTGATACCGATAACCTCACTTACATCGGCACAGAGATCTATCTTAACGGTGTAAAGCAGGCGTATACCGAGAAGGATGCGTACGTTTCGGATCTTGCGGAGCTTAAAGCAGCAATCGAAGAAAAGAAAACTAATATTATTCTTTTAAATAGTGTTGATATTGACGGAACGCTTGTTGTAGATTACGATGCAGTCATTGATGGTTCGGGTAACACTATCGGTCGTGCAGACGGCTTTACAGGAACAATGTTCACAGTAACGGGAGGCGCAACCCTTACCCTTGAAAACGTGACTGTTGACGGTGGCGCAGTGTGGACAGGCACGACTGATGCTACTCTCGGACGCGGTACTGTAAACGGCGGCGTAAAAGCTACGGGCAATATTGTCGCAACTGAGGCTAACAGCCACATCGTGTTAAATGACGGTTCAGTTCTTCAGAACAATGACGGTGCGCATGCAGTAAATCTCGGAACGCGTATCGGTGCTACTCTTACTTTAAACGGCGGTCAGATAATCAATAACAATTCTGATTCGGGCGCTGTGTGGGGCGGCGGTAACATCACCGTTAACGATGGCTCTAAGATAAACGGCAACAGCTCTACAGGCCTTGCCGGTGCTATCCGTATGGTGGGTAAATGTAACCTTACAATGAACGGCGGCGAGATCAGCAACAACAAGGCGGTGTCTGACGGCGGTGCTATCTGGGGTTACGGAATAAACGGAAATACGTCTGTATATAACCTCAATGGCGGTAAAATGAATAATAACGTTGCAGGCGGTACGGGCGGCGCAATTTATACAGGCACTTATTCTAAGGTCAACATCAGCGGTGATTTTGAAATGTGCAATAATACCGCGGCCGACTCGGGTGCAATGCGTCTTACAAACTATACAGGCTTCAACATGACAGGCGGTAAGATCGAGGGTAACGTCAGCATCAATAATTCTGACGATAACGGATTTAACAGCTGGAATCCTATCGTAAATATTTCAGGTGGTGAATTGGTTGATGATGTAACGATCGTCGGCGGTCATACTCCTGTAATCGGTGGCGACGGTATAACAGGTGTTATTCATTTTGCAATCAGCACCAACCATAATACTGTCAATCTTGCAAAAGACTTCGGTACAATTAAGTTTACTGTTGCTGAAGTTGATAACTTTGCGGCATTCAACTTCAAACCCGCAGCTGATTATACCTATACGGCAGGTGATGAAGCAAAGCTTGTATGCCTTAACGCAGGCTACGAGACCTATTGGGATACTGCAACCTCAACCTTCCGTTTACAGGCAAAATAATTTTTAATATTAGCGAAGCTGTTTCTTTGGAAACAGCTTCCTTTTTTATTTGACAATCGCTTTATGTTATAATATAATTTGTAAAAGGAGTTGATGTCATTGAAAAAGAAAAATCAGACTATAACGGGTGCGTTTGCAATTGCCCTCGGTGTGCTTTTTATTGCCGCGCAGAACAGAGTGATACAGATAACACTTTCTGTTCTCGGTGCAGCGCTTCTTATTATGGCGATAATTGATTTTGTTGAAAAAGAGTATTTTAAGGCATCTTTTTTAGCCGTCGGCGGAATTTCCGTGGTTGTTTTCGGCTGGGTGTTTATCGACCTTGCGCTATATCTTATTTCTGCATTTTTACTGCTTATCGGTATTGTTCAGTTAATACTTATGTTCAAAATAAAAGCGCTCGGCTTTGCCCCTTTTAACAGATTTCTTGCTTTTGCAAAGCCTGTTGCAACGGTAATTGCGGGCGCATGCCTTCTTTTCAATAAAAACGGTACGCTTGACTGGCTTTTTATTATCGCAGGTGTTCTGATAACTGTTGAGGGTATTTTACTTATTGTCGACAGAACGGGTACCGATAAAGATAAAAAAGACGTTATCGAGGTTGAGGCAGAGTAAAATCTGTTGACAAAGCTTTTAAAGTAGTATATAATAAATATGGTTCGTGACTGGCGATGCGCAGATAACTGCGAGGAAACGAACTGTATATTTGTCGTACGCCTGGGCAGGAACTGATGTTTCCTGCCCTTTTTAATTATAAAGGAGATTGTTTAATGACTGCATGGCGAAATTTTGTTGACGGTGAGTGGAAAAACTCTATCAATGTCCGTGACTTTATTCAGAAAAATTATACGGAGTATAAGGGAGACGACAGTTTTCTTGAGGGAACTACTGAGCGTACCCGCCGTGTTTTTGCGCACGTTGAGGAGCTTTTGACGGCTGAGCGTGTAAACGGCGGTGTCCTCGGTGTTGAGGTTGGACGTGTTTCGTCTATCCTTACTTATGCGCCCGGTTACGTTATAAAAGGGGATGATATCATTCTCGGTCTTCAGACCGAGCGTCCGCTTTCCCGCGCCGTAAATCCGTTTGCAGGTCTTCGTAATGCCGAGCAGGCGTGTAAGGCATACGGCTATGATATCGGTGACAGTGTAAGAGAGGAGTTTAATTACAGAACAACTCATAACACAG
>JAZPZR010000149.1:0-13472 GCA_045544795.1 Eubacteriales bacterium | reverse complement strand
CAGCGAAAACCGACGTGTTGCGTGGCATTTTCCCGAAACGTATATTTCCAATTTCTACGGCACAGACGCGTCATACGAATGTTCACTGCTTCAGCACAGCTTTGTGACGATGCACGGAAAAACAGTAGACTTCGAGGACGTAAGCGATCTGCTCAATCCCACAGAGGTCACCGCGCACAAAGACGATCCCGAATTTATGCAAAAGGTCATAAACGGAGAGTGGTGCGGCACAGAGGCTCCCGTTCAGGCAACCGGCCGACTTCCGAAAGAGTACGATACACTTGCTACAGGTCACGCAGGAACGCACAAATTTATGATAGATGATTTTTGCCAGGCATACGTAACAGGCAAACATTCTCCTACTAATGCATGGCAGGCGGCACGCTACAACCTGCCCGGACTTATTGCTCACAAAAGTGCTATGGAGGGCGGTGTCACCTTGACTGTTCCCGATCTTGGAGATGCGCCGGGCGAGGTTCTTTGTGAGGACCGTGAATTTAATGAAAATAACTATGAGGAGTATAGAAAATGAGTTTGCCGCAACTTATTATGCGCAACCCTGATATTACAAGCCTTCCGCCTCTTGATACGGGGAATCTTACCCTGAGAACACACAGACCCGGTGATGAGGCGGCGTGGGAAGAGATTATCGAGGCGGCGTTTGGCCATCATTTTGATTTTGAATTTTTGATAAAAGCGGGGGATTATTATCCCGAACATGTTTTTTACCTTTGTGATAAAGACCGCCCTATTGCTACCGCATCGGGAGTAGAAAATCCTGATTTTCCCGGCGAGGGCTGGTTTCGTATGGTAGCGGTACACCCCGATGCACAGGGTATGGGTCTTGGAAAGAAAATATGTCTTGCGGTACTGCACGACCTTGCAAGGCGTGGTTATAAGAGCGCCTTGCTCTCTACCGATGATATTCGCATCCCTGCCATAAAGCTGTATCTTTCTTTGGGATTTGAACAGTTTTGCACAGACGATACCCACAAACAACGATGGAATGAAATTTATAAAAAGATAATGCCGTAGCATTATAAAAATGTAATAAGACCTTAAAAATAATAAAAATCACGCGAAAATATCCGCGTGATTTTTGTGTTTACGGGCGGTAAATGTCGAATACCCTGCAAACAAGTAAACACCAAGTTATATACAAGTATAACTTGTATATAATATAACATATAACTCTAAAAAATACAAGTGTAGATTGTATAATAAGAATGGTGAGTTATATGAACAGGATAAAACAATTAAGAGAAGAAAAACGAATGACACAGGTCAGGCTCAGTATTGAGCTTGGTGTGTCGCAGGAGACTGTCAGCGCATATGAAAAGGGAAAATACTTTCCCACCTTTTGTATTCTCGCAAAGCTGTCTGAAATATTCGGCGTCAGCATTGATTATATTATGGGGCTTACCGATTTGCGCCGTATGACAAGTGAGCTTAGTGAAAAAGAAAGTATTTTTCTGGAAAAACTGCGTTTACTTGATGAGATGGGAAAGCAAAAGGCAATTTCATATATTGACGGTCTTATTGACGCTTATAAATAACCGCGGATGTCGACAGCCAGCCTTTCTTCGAGGCTTATAAGGCGTTTTGCGAGATCCTTTGACTTTTCGTCTGCCGCTTTATACTGATTAAGATAACGGCTGAGTGACTTTACGCCCATATTGCAGCCGTCGGTCATGAGGTCGGCAACGGTTTTGTCTGACTCATGCACCGCAATTTCAAACTTGGTCTTCATCCACGACATTCCCTTTGCTATAGGGTTTGGTTCCTTGCCGTCGTCATGGTAATCGGCAAGCAGCTTTTGCAGGTCTGCATCAAGCTTCTGATGTTCCTCTTTACAGGTGGTAAGTATTTTCATAAAATCCTCGGATTTTATATACCCTGTAACGTCATCAATTGATGCAACGCCCATTTTTATGCCCGCGTCACATTCGCGAAGCAGTTTGATCGTATCTGATTCTATCATAGTAAAAACTCCTTTCTGTACTATTATTGACAGAAAGGAGTTTTGTTTTACCGTTTCTTTTTAATTTTCCTTATTATAATCAGAGTAACAAAGGTAATTACTGCGATAAGAATCACAAGCACCGCAATTAAAATATAGGTGAACTTGTTGGAATTTCTTAAAAGATCGGCAGGTGCGAGGCTTGAATACACAACCTTTCTGCCGTCGGGCGCGCTGTATTTTTCATCCATATCTCCGCCCATGCTTTTAAGATATGACGATATCGCGTACCACTCCTTAAGAGGCTTGCCCTCTTTTGTTTTGACGGTGTGATTTACAAACTCGTCCGCGCTTATCGGGTTTCCGTCCTTGTCGCGCGGCACTATCGATAAAAGTCCCATCGACGTCTCCTTTACAGAGCCCAGCATCTGACCTACGTACATTCCCGTTACGACATTATACAGCTTGTCGTCCTCTATTTTTTCGTAAGTTCCGTCCGACTTAATAAGACTTACTTCATCTATCTTATTGAATATCATTCGTTTTGTATTAAACGAATATTTAACACCCGAACAGAAAAGCTGTGCCGAGCTCATAAGCGGTTGTACCGATGCATCCACCTCAAGCGCATTTTTAAGGTCGCGGCCTGTTATGTAGAGCGATACAAGCTCACCCTCTGTGCCTACACCGAGAGATGCGGCATTAAATACGTCGGATACCGTGACCTCGCCCTTTGGTAAGGACTCGCGTATTACACCCGCGGCAGTCAGCGCAATATCAACGCTTTTCCCTGTCTCCTCTTCGACCGCCCACTTGTACGCGTCGGAAAATACGTTGCCGAGCGTTGATTCGTGCTGTGTCGCATACACCTCTTTTACCGTGTCGAAGGTGTAATTGTTGTTTACTACCACCTCGTCAAAGCCAAAGCCGTAGTCTGAAAGATAGTCCGTCTCGACGCTCTGCTTGTAGCTTTCTACAAGCGCTTCTATTTCACGGTCGGGCGCTGTAACCGTATTAGAGCTTAACCTATAGCTTGTAAGTGAGCCGCCTTCAAAATGCGCAACACCGAGATTTTTTCCGTATTCGCCTGCCGATACGATGTAGGTGCCGTTCACCTCTATCGGCTTTTCAAGTGTTGTGTGGGTATGTCCCGAAACTATAAGATCTATGCCGTCTACCGCCTTTGCGAGCTCGTAGTCCTCGCCCTTGCCGTCCTCTGTACCGCTGTGGGAAAGGCAGACGATAAACGGGTCGGCGCCGTATTTTTCCTGTACTTCTTTGGTTGCCCTGTCAACGACGCTCTGCGCGGTTTTCGCCATATCTTGCAATACCATACCCGAATTAGGCGCGCAGTCGTCAGCATCAATACCGAAAATGCCGAACACAACAAAACAGTTACCGCCGCGCTCAATTACCGTGTACTCGCGCACGCCGTAGTTGTCCATAGCTGCTTTAAGTTCTCCGTTCTCCGCGCTCGGCTGATAGTTTGAAATTACTATCTGCGGAAGCGGATCTCCGCTGTTTTTGGCGGCATTGAGCATTCCCGCAAGTCCCTTTGGCAGATAGTCAAACTCATGGTTGCCGAAGGTGGTTACGTCGTAACCCATCTTACCCATAATGCGAAGCTCAAGCGCGCTTGTGGCATAGGCTGTCTGAAAAAGCGAGCCCATCGAAAAATCGCCCGCATCAACAACCAGCGCATCGGGATATCTCTCTCTTTCCTCTTTTATAGTGTTTGAAAGAGTGGCGTAGCCGCCGTATTGGTTGCCGTCTTCATCCGTTGCGGGCAAAAAGTGCGAGTGAAGATCGTGTGTAAATAAGACTGTCACACCGCTGTCAGCCGCCGCATTTACAACAAAGCAGGGGAGTATAATGACAGCAATAAGCAGTATTGCAAAAAAACGTTTCATAATTTCATACCTCTCTTTTGAAAAGTATAACACATATGCATTTTTTATTCAACATATTGCTTTGACAAAACTACGCGTGTGTGTTACTATTATTAAAAACGTTTTTTGGAGAAATAAAATGGAAATAAGAAAAGCAACGCTTGGTGACATAGACCAAATGATGAGGGTTTATGCCGCCGCCAAAGACATCATGGACCAAAACGGCAACCCGAATCAGTGGAAAAAAGGCTTTCCCACCCGCGATATGATAATGCTTGATATCGAGTCGGAAAGCTCCTATGTAATTGAAGAGGACGGTGAGATACATGCTGCGTTCTTTTTCAGGATATGGGAGGACCCGACCTATAAAGTAATTGACGGTATGTGGAAAAATAACTTTCCTTACGGTGTTATCCACCGTGTTGCAAGTGACGGCAAAATAAAGGGTGTTATGAACGCGCTTGTCGGCTTTTGCAAGCAAAAAAGCCGTAACCTTCGTTGCGACACGCATGAGGATAATAAAATAATGCAGTATTGCCTTGAAAAAAACGGCTTTGAAAGGTGTGGCATAATATACGTGCGCGATCACTCTCCGCGAATTGCATATCAGTGGTGTGAGGCATAGTATGAACGCAAAGCTTCAGATGATACTGTCCATGCTGATATTCGGCACGGTCGGTATATTCGTAAAATTTATAGACATGCCCACAGGCTTTATCGCGGCGGTGCGCGGCGGTGTGGGTGCGCTCATGATAGCGCTGTTTATGCTGATAACAAAGAAAAAGCCTGATTTTCGCGAGATAGTTAAAAAACTGCCGCTTATCATACTTTCGGGCGCGGCAATGGGCTTTAACTGGATCTTGCTTTTTGAATCGTACAGATATACGAGTGTGGCGGTTGCGACCACCTGCTACTATATGGCGCCGATCTTTGTTGTGATCGCATCTCCCTTTGTGTTAAAGGAAAAACTGAGTGTGAAAAGCGTTGCTTGCGTGGCGGTAGCCCTTTTCGGCTCGGCGCTTGTGTCCGGTATTATCGGTTCCGATGCGCCGTCTTTTGCAGGAGTACTCCTTGCGCTCGGCGCGGCACTTCTCTATGCGACCGTAATGCTTACAAACAAATTTCTCGGTAACCTGTCCGCATATGAGAGAACGACGGCACAGCTTTTGGTTGCGGGTGTCACCGTGCTTCCGTATGCGTGTGTTGTGGGCGGGAAGGCAACCTTTACACCCGTAACGCTTGTCTGCCTGTCTGTTGTGGCGCTAGTGCATACAGGCTTTGCGTACACTCTCTACTTCGGCGCTATGAAAAAGCTTTCTGCAAAGACTATCGCGGTGCTCAGCTATATAGACCCCGCATCTGCGATACTTCTGTCGGCACTTATACTGCGCGAAAAAATTTCGCTTCCCGAAATTATCGGTGCAATTCTCATAATCGGCGCGGCATTTGTAAGTGAAACCAAATTTAAAAAAGGTCA
This sequence comes from Eubacteriales bacterium, assembly GCA_045544795.1. GTDB lineage: Bacteria > Bacillota > Clostridia > Oscillospirales > QAKW01 > RGIG9041. The sequence goes on along the minus strand of JAZPZR010000149.1, from coordinate 8,146 downwards.
ATCTTAGTGATTGACCTTTTTTAATTGCTCCAGCTTTTGTATAACTGCATCTACCGCGTTTTTAGGGTCTGTAATATCCTTTACCGCCTGCTCCATCGGGCAAAAGCCGTCACCGCTTCTGTTTTTTATGGCATCTGCAAGTGTATCATAGCAGACCTCGATACCGTGCGCGTTTAAAAGCGCAACCGACGGCTTGCTTATTACCTTTGCATACAATTCCTTTACACCGAGCAGTATGTACATGAATGCCGCGGCTTTGCCTACGACCTTGTCTGCCGCATAAAACCCCTTTGTGTCTTTTCCGCTTTGTACCAATTCAAGCAGCGGCTTTATTCCGCGCTGTCTGCTTTTGTACACCGCGCTTCCGTCTGTTATTACGCAGGTAAGCGCCTCCTCTTCAAGTATTCTCTTTGCATTTAAAAGTATATCAGTCATCGATCATATCAATCGCTTTCAAAAGAGTCTGTTCGTCTATCATACCGCTGGCATAGGTCACGACCTCACCCTTTGCGTTAATAAAAAAGGTCATGGGTATGCTTGACGCGCCGTACCTTGACGAGCCTTCGAGCATTGTGTCAAAGTAAACAGGGAAGGAATAACCCTCGCCCTCGATATATTTTTTTGCACTCGCCACAGTCTCACTCTGTCCGTCTGCGACGTTAAGCATTATAAACTGAATGTCTTTTCTTTCCTTGCACACCTTGTCAAAATCGGGCAGCTCCGCCTTGCAAGGCGGGCACCAGCTTGCCCAGAAATTGAGTACGATGGGTTTACCGAAGTGCGCCGAGAGTGACGTCTGCTTTTCGCTGTAGTCAAGCATTGTAAAATCGGGCGCCGTGACCGTCTGCGAGTCCTCTTTTTGACCGAGATTGTCGGCATCCACCTTGCCCGAAAGACTATTGTATAAAACCGTAGCGCCCACAATAACGCCCACAAGCGCAACCGCGATAACGCCCCATAAAACGTATTTTTTCATATTTATCACCCCAAAAACGTAATTATTCTGTTTAAAAGTCCCGTCATCATCAATATACCTACAAGAATGAGAAGCGAGCCTGAAATAATATTTATCACCTTGTAATTGCGCTTTATAAAGCTGAACGTCGATTTTAATTTATCAATAAGCAACGCGCTGAGTATAAAGGGGATGCCAAGCCCTGCCGAGTAGCAAAGAAGCAGTAAAAGTCCCTTTACCACGGTGCCTTGCTGTGAGGCAAGCATGAGCGCCGAGCCGAGAAACGCGCCGACACACGGTGTCCAGCCGACAGAAAAGACAATGCCTAGGAGCAGTGAGGATAAAAAGCCTTCGCCCTTTATCTTGCCTGAACTTATGCCTTTGAATATATTCAGCTTGAATACACCTATAAAACTAAGACCGAACAGTATAACCACGGCGCCCGTTACGATATTTACAAGCAATGAATACTTTGTCAAAAACAAGCCGAAGCTTCCCGCAAGAGCACCCATTGCAAGAAATACAACAGTAAACCCAAGCACGAAGAAAAGCGCGTTTATAAGCGTTTTTGAAGTCTTTTTGCCGCCCTTGCCCGCAAAGTATGAAATGTAAATGGGCAGCATCGGCAAAAGACAGGGGGAGATAAAGGTTATTATTCCCTCTAAAAATGAAATGAAGTATTGCATAATGTCTCCTGAAAAAATAATGACTGTGTGTATACACAGCCATTATACCAAATAGATATATTATCCGTCAATGTCAGTTTTCCAAAGTCCGTGCATATTGCAATAAGAATATGCCGCTTTCGGCTTTTCGTCATGGATAGCAAACTCCGCCACAGGCTTTGTGTTGGGAAGCAGGCGCTTTCTCTGCCCGCCGCGGTCGGTCTCAAGATATATCCAGCTGATGCCGTGCGAATCTGTCTGCGGGTGCATGACCGTGCCTACGTCGACCGTTACCTTGTTGTTTTGCACGGTAACGCGCGGCTTGTGCTTTTGCTCCGCTTCCTTTTCATTTCGTATCGGCATGTGCGTCATCCATTCACCGCAGCAGGAAAGCGGTTTTTCTCCCGCGTGGATAAGACCTACCGTGTTTTTGCATACCTTACAAATATAAAATCTGTTGCTCATAGTTAACACTCCTTTTTAAGAGTAGTATGAGCAACAGATTAGAATTTATTTATTTTTTGTTAAAACAAACGCAAGTATAACGGCGCTTATACCCGAAACAAGCTTGCCGATAATCATCGCGGGTACAAGCGACGGTTCAAATGAAAGCGTAAACGCGAGGTGGTCGACAAACACAAATGATGCGGAAACCGCAAAAGCGGAGTTTATGATAATGCCTTTTTTGCTCATTTTATCTACCGCCTCAAAGGTGGAGACCGACGTGCCGACCGTTGACAAAAGTCCGAATGCCGAGTGGCTGTCAAGTCCGATCTTTCTGCCCGCTTTTTCAAGAAGAGGGGAGAGCAGTCTTTTTACGATATTGAGAAGCGGGAAAGCGCCCACCATTATGCAGGCAATATTGATTATGACACCCATCGCGCTTTCAAGACTGTCTGTGTACGGTATCACCTTAAACCCCGTAAGGTATTCGACGATACCCGAAAAAAGACCGACGGTTATTATAATTTTCATGAGGATGCCGAGCCACGTGAAAACGGCAACGGTGATTTTTTTGAATTTTATAAGACCGATTGCAATAATGCCCGCAAAAATCATAAGCGGTATCATGTATATTATAAGCGCAAGCGGGTCAATGCCCATGATAAGACCCGATACAAGACAACCTGCAGGTATTGTCGCAATACCGCAAAGCAGACCGTAGAGGACGTCTGCATGATGCTTTTTGTCCGTAGCCTGAAGCACGTAGGGGAGAGTGAAGGAGACTGTGCACCCCATCATTGAAGATACTATCACACCGCCGAAAAGACCGATTTTCCCGTCTCCCGCGAGCGACTTTGCAAGGTGCGCGCCGCCCATGTCGTTTGCAAGAATAGATGCGGGGAGTATTGATATGTCAAAAGGACCCAAAGACCCCACGCCTGATAAAAGCTTTGAAATAAGCGGGGCAATAACAAGCATACCCGCCATTGAAAGCGTAAGCGTGCCGAGCATGTTTATGCCCTTTTCAAACTCGTTCCCGATTTTAAATTTATTTCCGAAAATGCGGTCAAGCGCGGCAAGTGCGCCAAACGCAAGCATTATATACGTAACCGTCTGCATCAAATTCACCTCTTTTTGAGTATAACATATAAAAAGAATTAGTCAAATGCTTTTTGAGTAAATATTTTGTGATTGAAAAATCTGTTGCTTTGTGGTATCATATTATATATCATTAAAAGGTTGGAGGGATACAGTTTGGGTTTGCAGGAATCGGGCGAAATGTATCTTGAGTCTATATACGTTTTATCAAAAAGGGGCGGTACCGTCCGTTCGATCGACGTGTGTGAATATATGGGTTATTCCAAGCCGTCTGTCAGCCGTGCCGTCGGGCTTTTGAAAAAAGGCGGGTATATTGAGGTGGATCTGTCGGGCTATATAACGCTTACAGACCTCGGTCGTGAAACGGCGGATAAGATATATGAGCGGCACACTATTCTTACAGAGTGTCTTGTAAAGCTCGGTGTCACGCGTGAGGTGGCGTCGGATGATGCGTGTAAGATAGAGCACGTGATAAGCGACGACTCGTTTGAAGCGATAAAGAATTTTATTAAAGAGTGATTTTTTCACTCTTTTTTCTTTTTGCCATATGATATAACGAAACAGTTTTGTTTCAAATAAAAACAAGGAGAGATCATATGGCAACATTTACCAACAGGGCGACTCTTTCGTATAGCGGAAGAACGACCGATTCAAATATCGTCACAGGTGTTATTCAGGAGACGCTTTCGGTTACAAAAAACGCGGTTATTGACGAATATGCACCGGGCGATGAGATAGTATACGTTATAAACGTTGTAAACTCAGGCGCCGCGCAGTTTACAGACGTAACGCTTACCGATAATCTCGGCAGCTTTATCGAGGGTACGCAGACACTTACACCTCTGTCTTACGTTGACGGCTCAGCGCAGTATTACGTGAACGGTGTCTTACAGCCCGCTCCCGCGGTAACTGCGGGTGAAAGCCTCGTTATCGGCGGAATTACCGTGCCTGCGGGCGCAAACGTAACGGTTATTTACGTGGCGGCAGTGAACGGCAGCGCGCCTCTTGATATCGGCGACAGTATTGCAAACACGGTGACCGTTACGGGTGACGGTATCGTAACACCGCTTTCGGCTACTGAAACTGTGAGCGCACTGTCACGACCTGAGCTTGCTATCACAAAATCACTCACTCCCACGACTGTTATTGAAAACGGCAGACTGACCTATACCTTCACCATTCAGAATTACGGTAACACACCTGCCGATGCTACCGATAACGTAACGGTTACAGATACCTTTGACCCGATTCTCCGTGATATCGCGGTGACCTACGAGGGCGAAAACTGGGTATCTCCCGCAAACTACACCTATGACACGGCAAGCGGGCTGTTTGTAACAAATGCGGGACAGATAACGGTACCCGCCGCAACCTACACCCGCGACGCTGACGGCATCGTGCAGATAATTCCGGGAAGCGTAACTCTTACGGTGACAGGAACAATATAGACTAAGGGGGGCATTAGTCGCCCGCCAAAATTTGCACTGCAAATAAAAAATCGCGGTTGACGTGAAACGTTATGTCAATCGCGATTTATTTTATTTATTTAATTATAACGTAATCTCCTGCGGGGACCGCTTTGCCTTCAAACTCACCGTCAGTCTCGGAGAAGTTTGCGACAAATTTTACGCCGTCCTCATACTCTGCCACCTCAATGCCGTTTTCAAGCACCGTGTAGTCCTTCATATAAATGAACTGTCTGTCGGCAAGCTCTTTGTATTCGCGCTCGCCCTTTGCGATTGCTTTTGCCGTTTTTTCAAGGCTTTCGTTGCTGTCACAGGTGAGGTCTACAAGTCCCATCCAGTCCCTGCCGTTTGCCCTGAAGCGTGAGTAGATATAAAACGAGGGCCTTCCTCCGCGCATGAAAAAGAACAGTCTGTCGCGTGCATTCTTTATAGTATAGTTTACCGTCGGGCTCATGGGGTTGTAAAGGATTATGCCGTGATAGGTAAGCTCATAAAACGGAATAAACGCATCGCAGATCGGAATGTCGGTTGCACCGAAGCCGTCACCGAAGCATACGTACAGAGCATAGTCAAGCTCGCCCACTGCAAAGTCATATGCGCCCTCAGACGAGAAAGCGCCGAGAGTCTCTCTTGTTTCACGCATGATCTTTTGTGAGATCTCAATACCCTCTGCTGTGTTACAGGGGTGATTATCGCTGTGGCACACGTCGGGCTGAACGATAGAAATAACGTCGGTAAAATGCACGCCGTTAAGACCGAGGTCTTTTAACTGAGCCATATGCATCCTGTTGTTTTCGTACTGCTTTTTGGGACATACGATATATGAGTAGCCGCCGCTGTAGTCACCGCGCTGAAGATAGGTTCCGTCCTGACGTACGCAAACGTTATCCCACTTAAAGCAATCTGCGATCTCGTATGAGTCGAGAAGGTTTGTGTGAAGTGATATCCTGTAGCCGAGCTTCTTTACGTAGTCGATGGTTTTGCGAAGCTCCTGCTCTCCGCCAAGTGCTTCTTCAACAGGGAAAAGCTGCGGGTAACGGCCGTCGTGACCCGACTTGTTCCAGCCTACAAGCTGAAGATCTGCACCCTCGACACCCTCTTTTTTAAGCGCATCTGCGATATCGCGGACACGCGCAAAGGTAACGGCTGTATGCATCATCGGCTCGTTTCCTACGTGCTGATGCTTGTAGGGTGAGGGGCTCTGCTTCCAGCCCATGCGGATGCGGATAACAGGATGCTTTCTTGAATAATCAACAACCTCACGCTCGCACTTTTCTCTGAGCGTGGTTATCTCACCGCGTGTAAGACGAAGCTCACGCTCGGCTTTTGCAAAATCACCCGCCGTTTTTGCGTCGGGCAGGGGAACAAGCTCGATGCGTATATCGTCATACGGCTTGTCATATGCCTCTTTTGGATAGTCGGTAAATTCGTATAAAACGCCAAAGCTGTATTTATTATCTGTCACCCTGGTTATAAAACCTGCGCGATAGTTACGCTCAAAGCGGACAAGTCCGCAGAACTTATCTGTTTTAACAGAAGCCGCGCACATTATAGGCGTGCGGCAAAAATATTCCGTATCGGGACGCTCGTTGAATTTTATAAGCGTGTCGCCGAGAATCGATATCTTTCTCGGAATGATATAAAATCCGTCCTCTCCTGCGCCTGCACCGAATTCATCGGCTGTGACTGTAACGGACGCCGCGTTTTCAAAAGTTTCTTTTTTTAAGGTATAAATTATTCTGTCGGAATCTTTAACTGCAGTAAGCGGATATCTTTCACCGCTGTCGGTAATTGCGTAAAGCATGGCATTTCTTCCTTTCTTTTTTTCTTGATTATATTATCGATATGTGATATTATCAATATATAAAACATATATTTTAGTTTAAAAATTAAAGGTGAGCTATGGTTATACCGATAGAAAAATGCAATCCGTACGTCCGCGCGGCTGAGTTTCAGCATGCCGTGGTCGAAGGTGAGGGACACCGCAAGGCATATGACATGCGCCTTTTTGCTGTGCTTGAAAACAGCGGCACTCTTATAATTGAGGATCAGGAGTATTCCGTATCAAAGGGCTGTGTTATTTTCATACCGCTTTGGTGCGGGTATTATTTCCGCGGTAAAATGCGTGTCGCGGTACTCAATTTTGATATGACCCGTGCGTGCGACGGCAGAAAAAAGGCGATCTGTCCGTCACACGTCAGCCATTTCGATAAAGACTCCGTTTTTGATACGACCGTCCTCGCGGGCTTTGAAAAACCGCTTGTGATAGAAGGCGGTAACGAGCTTGTTCCTGCTTTTACCGATATTGTGACGGCATTTCAGCACCGTGATAATTATTCTGACGTTATAACGTCGGCGCTCACGAAAAATCTGCTTGCTTATATAATGAAGCTTACTGACACCGATATGAGACCCGAAAAGCGTCTTGCGGAAAAGATACAGAGCTTTGTGCGCATGTACGCATCGCAGATATCGGGCAATGAGGAGGTTGCGCGGCATTTCGGCTATCACCCTGTCTATATCGCGACGGTGTTTAAAAACGAGACGGGCAGGACGCTTCACAGTGCAATAACAGAACAACGCGTGGCGGACGCTTGCCGCTGGCTTATGCAGACCAATGCGTCTATAGACGAAATAGCGGTAAGCACCGGCTTTTCCTCACGTCCGCATTTTTGCACCGTGTTCAAAAAGCATACGGGACTTACACCAAATGAGTGGCGAAATAAAAAAGACTGACTTTTGTCAGTCTTTTGTTTTCTATAGTCTTGAAAATCCGTGGAAGTTTACAAGCGCATCCACCTTAAGTCCCTGCTTGCAAAGCGGGCAGTTGTGTGAGGGGTAGGTGCCGTAATCGGGAATATCGTTGGGGTTAAATACCGATTTTACGGGGAAACCGTCGATGGTATCAGTCGTTGCGAATATCGAAGCGACGCCTGCGACCTGACCGCCGTAGTACTTGACTGCATCCATCGCCATTTTTGCGGTATATCCTGTCGAAACAGAGACTGCAAGGATCATAACGTTTTTGCCTGCGATCATGGGAATGATATTATCGCGGAACATAAGCTGGCTTGCATTTGTCGACTCAGGCGTTACAACGTAAACCGTCTCATGCGCATTTGTATTGATAAAGCTGCTTTTTACAAATTTATCTGCAAGACAGGTGCCGACGACCTCCATACCGTCAAGGCAGAGTATCGTATCAATTACCGCGCCGGTATATTTGTAGTAGGAGCATATGTCCTCAGCAACAGCCTTTGCCTCAGAAAGACGGGACTTTTGCGCGGCAACGTCAATGTAATAGTTGCTGTGAGCGTGGCTTGTAGCAAAGTGACCCTTTGCAACACGCAGAAAAAGGTTGTTACCCTTCTTTTTAAGCTTGATTATATTTGATGTAGGCATGTTATTATCCTCCAAGTAGTTATTTTTTTAATTATACAATAACTTTTTGCATATTACAAGAAAATTTTGTGTGATATTCAAATTGTAGTTTTACGGGGAGATACGCACAATCTTTG
>JAZPZR010000148.1:0-13856 GCA_045544795.1 Eubacteriales bacterium | reverse complement strand
GGGGTTTAGTAAATATAATTTTTTGCAAGAATGGTGATTACGGTCGCAACCTCCGCGCGCGTTGCGTTATTTCTCGGCGCAAAGCTTCCGTCGGTCATGCCCGAAATGATGCCTGCGCGCTGAAAAACGCTTACCGCATCTTTTGCGTAGCTGCGTATCATATCCGCATCGGTGAAGGTCTTTTGCTCATTTATTTCTTTTGGTAAGATTCCCTTATACTCGCAGAATTTCAGCATCATAAAGCACATCTGCTCGCGGGTTATGTTGGTGTCGGGCTCAAAGGCGGTCTTGCTTATGCCCGAAACGATGCCGTTTTTATAGCCCCACGCGATCTCGTCGGTATACCACTTGCCGTCTGCCACGTCGGTAAAGGGATGCGCGCTCTTTTCTATCTTTTCGCCCGAAAGATTTGCAAGCACCGTTATAAACATTGCGCGCGACATGGGTGTGTCAGGCTGAAAAAGGTCTTTGGACATGCCCGAAAAAATGCCGTGCGACACGCAGTATTCCACCTCATCGTAATACCATTTGTTCTGCTGTACGTCGGAAAATACCTTGCCTGAGGGCAGGGTATTGTCGGGAGTGGATTTTGTGAACGCCTTTATACAGTGCATCGGCTCGCCTTTTCTGTAGACCTTTTCAAGCGGGGTGATATTGGAAAAATCGGTACCGACAAAGCAGGTGTCCGGAACGTTGACTGCATTGTCGGAAAAGTTTGACACCTCGCCGTGAATCGCATACTCGACGTATTCACTCTCTCCCGTCAGACGTACCGCAACGTAATATTCCGAGCGCAAAAGCGTTATCGGCTCAAAACCGACAAAATAATAGCCTGCCGTTTCGTAGTATTCCTTTGAAACGGGAACGTATGCATTTTTGTCATACATATCACCGCTTACGTTTACAAGTATCTCGGCGGTCGTGCCGTCGTTTGCCGTGTAAAATGAAACTGCGGACAGCTTTTCGGACATCTTTTCCGCATTGAATTTGCTTATGCAAAGCACGGTGTTGCCTTTTACAAGACCGGTTTGCGTCCAGCCCATGCCGTCGTACTGATAGACGTTGTCATAGATATTGTTTTCTATCTCATAATCGGTTACAAAAAACTGACTTGTTACAAATTTATCATAATAGGAAACCCAGACGTAACAGCTTCTTCCCTCACTGTGATAGCTTCCCCACGAATTTTTTACAATAAACGCGCCGTTCGCTTCAGGCTTTATTTTGAAGTTATCCGCGCTGTAGTTGTCGTCCCACCCGATTATCGTGACAGAATGGTTTGGCTTTCCCGCAGTGCCTGTGTAGTTATAGCAGGTCTTTTGGGGATTTTCGTAGTCTTGGGTAGCCTCGTAAAAAAGACCCGTACCCACCGCGCCGTAATCGGTAATAAGCTCCTTTACCTTGAGTATCTGCTTTTGCTTGTTTTCTTTTTGCAAAAGCAGTTCGGCATAGGAAAGTGATTTATCGTTCGGGTTATACGGCTCGTTCTGAAAAAAGAGGGTGCTGTCAAGATAGCCGTGGCGGGCAAGCGTGTCGGGGTCTGCGGTACGTATTTCACTTTCGGTAAACGGCTCGTCACTTTCAAGAACGGACCCTGTACGCGCAAGGTATGCCGTTGATATAAACTCGTTACCGCCCTCGTTTGGTGTGCGCTTATAACCCCATTTTTCGTTTGTGAGATACGACGTTTCAAACTTCATCGTCTCTTCGGAAAAATCGTATATAAGCCCCGTCTTTCTTGCAAGAGAGGCAACTATCAGCTCATTCTGTACAAACGCCCAGCACGCGCTTGTCGAAAGCTGGTCCTGCTTGCCTTCAAACCCTTGATTGTACCAATCAATAAGACAGTCGTCGCGGTAAGAATTGTAATATTGCGGAAACTCGCGTACTTCTGCCGTTTCCGCCGCGGCGCTTACCTGTATACAGGTAAAGACTATGCATATAAGAAGCAGTGCAGATATTATCCGTTTTTTCATATCGTTGTCAACTTTCCTTTAGTTTTGAGTTGTGAAAAGCCCTGCTGACGCAGTGCCTCGTACCCGATTATTGCGACCGAGTTTGAAAGATTAAGGCTTCTCGCCTCGTCTATCATGGGTATGCGTATGCACCTGTCGTAATTCTCGGCAAGAAGCGTTTCGGGCAGTCCCTTTGTCTCCTTACCGAAGACAAGGTACAGGTTGTCCGACAGCATGTCCGCATCGGAATAAATGCGCGCGCCCTTGGTGGTGCAGTAGTAAAAATCACCCTGATTTTTATCGAGAAACTCCTGATAGTTTTCGTATACCGTAATGTCAAGATACTGCCAGTAATCAAGCCCCGCGCGCTTTACGGTCCTGTCCGATATTTCAAACATTATCGGCTTGATTATATGTAATTTCATGCCCGTTGCGGCGCAGGTGCGGGCGATATTTCCCGTGTTCTGCGGTATTTCGGGCTCAACGAGAACAATGTTTACCATTTATGCGTTTACCGTGCATCTGAAGACGGGCGTGTCTCCCCGCCTTGCCTCAATGCAGCCGTCCTTTCTGTACATCGTAATTTCCTCTTTTTCGTAGCACTGACTGAGGTAATACACCTCAAAGCTTTTGATGTCGGTGCTCTCAAGCTCGTTTGTATCAAAGCAGTCGAGCGCCATTTTTATATAAGAAACGTTGTTTACGTGGCGGTTGATGTCAAGGTCGCTTACACGCATTGTTTTGGTGTAAACGGCGTCGCTTTTTTCCATCTCTGCCTTCTTTTGCGAAAAGGGGCGGGATACCGCTTTATCGGTAAGATAAGTTTCTATCGGCATGACGAGATCTTTTGCGCGTATCACCTCGTTTGTATCAATATCCAAAAGACACCACTCGGTATAGGCAGACGCTATCCGCCGTCCGTCCTTTTCAATAATAAAGCTGCGCCCGAAGCGAAGTACCTTTGCCTCAAGCGGCCACGTCTCAACGGTATAACTGTCTCCGACGTGAAGACATTCGCTTATTTCAAGGCGGGCGCGGGTTATTACCCATTTTGCACCCAGCTTTCTTTTTACGGCGGGAGCATCGGCATCAAGAAGCGCGGTATGCTCGGTCACCGCCTGCTGAAATATCGACATTATGTGTGAAACGTCTGTTTTCCCCGAAAAATCGACGTCGTTCATTGATATAGTATTTTGCTTTGTATGCTTGTTCAAGCGATATCACCTCACTTTAAAATATAATATTTATCATTTAAAAAGTCAATATCCCTTGTAAATTTAACATATTTATAATATAATAATCTAATAACATTTATAATGAGGGAAAATATGCTTGATACACGGCTTAAAATGATATATGACCTGTTGCCCCCGGGTACTGTCTGCGATATCGGTACCGACCACGGAATGTTACCTGTTTTTTGCGTAAAAAGCGGCAAATCGCAAAAGGCGTTTGCGTGTGATCTTCGCGAGGGTCCGCTGTCCTCTGCAAAAAGACTTATTGCAAAAGAGGGACTTTCGGATAAAATAAAGACGGTGCTTTCGGACGGTTTTTTGGGATTGTCGGATGAGGATTTTGAGTCGGTCGACTGCTTTACGCTTGCGGGCATGGGCGGTGAGCTTATTATGAATATATTATCGGCGCGGTTTACCGATAAATACATGGTACTCTCCCCGCAGAGCGCGGTCTACGAAACGTGTGAGTTTTTACTTTCCCGCGGTTATGATATTAAAAAGCGGGTGTTCTGCGCCGAGGGACAGAGGATATATACCGCCATGCTTGTAAAATACGACGGTGTTAAAAGAGATACCGACTGCTTTTACGGCTGTGAAAAGGGCGACGTATTTTATATGCACCTTGAACGTGAAAGAGAAAGAATAACAAAGGCGCTCACGGCTATGCGCGGGTCGGAAAAATCGGATAAGGCGCGGGCAGAGGGTCTTGAAAAAATACTTGAGCAGATAGAAAGGGAGCTTTTATGAAGCTGATAGAACTGTATAATTTAATAAATGATTACTGTCCCTTTGACAGCGGCTTTTCGTGGGATAACAGCGGTATCATGTGCGGTGATAAAAATGCCGATATCACGCGCGTGCTTGTGACGCTTGACGCTGACCTCTCCGTCTGCAAAAAGGCGGCGGATATCGGCGCGGACGTTGTTGTGAGCCACCATCCGCTTATATTTGATGCCCTTCGCTCTGTCACGGCGGACGACCCCGTTTTCCATTTTATAAAAAACGGCATCGCGGTAATTTCCGCGCACACCTGTCTTGACAGCGCGCCCTTCGGTGTGTCACACCTTCTTGCCGGGGCTTCGGGGCTTGAAAATATTGCGGCCGTCCAGGAGGACGGCGTAAACATCGCAAGGATGGGAATTTCGTCTGAGCCCGACCCCGATAAGTTTATTGAAAATATTAAAAAAAGACTGCCCTCCTCCCGCTGTGACGCGGTGATATCGCGCGCAGTTGAGCGTGTGCTCTGCGTGGGCGGTGCAGGTTCGGGCGAGCTTTCGCTTGCTGTGCAAAACGGCTGTGACACGCTCGTCACGGGCGAGGCTAAGCACAACCATATAATCGATGCAAAAAACATGGGTCTTAACCTCTTTGCCTTCGGGCATTTTGAGACGGAAAACCCTGTTGTACATGAGCTTGCGGTATACCTCTCCTCTTTCGGTGTCGAGGTGAGCGAGTATAATAATTCCCCCTATGAAAGAAGATAACGATGTCACTTGATGCATGCTTTCTGACATATCTTACCAAAGAGCTGAATACAAAGCTTTCGGGTCTTCGCGTTGACAAGGTGTTCATGCCCTCGCGCGATGAGACTGTTTTTACCATGCGCGGATATCAGAAGTATAAGCTTCTTATCAACGCATCTACCAACTCACCGCGCGTGTGCATAACCGAGGACGAGTTTGAAAATCCCGCGGTGCCTCCCACCTTTTGCATGGTGATGCGCAAGCATCTTCTCGGCGCAAAGCTCCTGCGTGTGTACATGCCCGATTTTGAGCGCGCGGTATGGTTTGAGTTTGAGGGTAAAAACGACTTTTACGAGACTGTGAAAAAGACCGTTGCGGTCGAGCTTATGGGGCGTTCTGCCAACATGATGATACTTGATGAAAACAACAAGATCATCGATGCGATACGGCGCGTCGATCTTTCCGACTCAAGCGGGCGGTGTATACTGCCCTCTGCTCAGTTTGTAAAGATGCCCGCGCAGGAGGGCAAGACCCCGCTTACAGAGTTTACCGACGTAAAAAGGATATTTGAAAACCCCGAACTTACGCTTGAAAGCGCGATAATGAACTGCATCTGCGGTATATCGCCGATAGTTGCGCGCGAGCTTGCCTACCGTGTGACAGGCGTGTCGGATATGCGTATACGTCAGCTCGGCACGGGTGATATGGACAGACTGTCCGGGCAGCTTGAAAAGCTGAAGACGGATATGGAAACGGGTGCGTACGAGGGTGTTGCAGTAAAGCGGCGCGACAGCGGAAAGCTTGTTGATTTTTGCTTTACGGATATCACGCAGTACGGTGATTTTTGTGAGATAATACGTTTTGACAGTCCCTCCGCCGTTATCGAGGAGTTTTTCGGGGCGTCTGCCAAAAAGGCGCGCTTTGAGCAAAAGACGAAAGACCTCTCACAGCTTATTTCGAGGCTGTCCTCGCGTATAACCCGTACCTGCGCCGTAAGACAAAAGGAGCTCAGGCTTTCGGAAAATGCGGATAAATACCGCGTGTACGGCGAGCTTATAAACGCAAACCTCTACCGCATGCAAAACGGACAGAATAAGCTTGTGTGCGAAAACTACTACGACAACTGTAACGAGGTGAGTATTCCGCTTCGCGCGGACAGAACTCCCGCGCAAAATGCTCAGCTCTATTTTAAAAAATATACCAAGGCGAGAAATTCCGCCGCAATACTGACAGAGCTTATTGAAAAGGACAAGGCGGAGCTTGACTATCTTGATTCGGTGTTCCTCGCGCTTTGCGACTGTGAGAGCGCGGCGGATGCAGACGGCATACGTGAGGAGCTTATAAACGGCGGCTATCTTAAGCGCTCGCGAAAAAGCGCACGCGCAGAAAAGCCTGCGGGTCCCCGCGAATTTGAGTGTGAGGGCTTTAAGATACTTGTCGGGCGCAACAATATGCAAAACGATATACTCACCGTTAAGCTTTCGCGCAAAAACGATATCTGGCTTCACACCAAAAACGTACATTCGTCGCACGTACTGATATCGGCAAGAGGGGAGACCCCGCCCGATAAGGTCATCGAGTTTGCGGCGCGCCTTTGCGCCTACTATTCAAAGGCGAAGGGCGACCTCAAGGTCGAGGTGGACTACTGCCCTGTACAAAACGTGAAAAAACCGCAGGGCGCGCGGCCGGGTATGGCGGTGTACGATATATACAGCACCGTCGTTGTAAATCCCTTTACACAGGATGAAGTGGAGAAATTAAAGTGATCGAGATCAAATTTACGGAATGTCGGGATATAATTCCGCCCGAGGAGTTTCAGGGCGGGTTTACCCACTATATGTTACGGCTTTTACGCAAAGAGCACGGCGGCTGGCTTTACGGCAATCTGATGCCGAGGGGCGAGATAGGTGTGCTTCCGTGCGCTGCAACACTTGGCACGTCGGTGTCCGAATGTGTGAGGGCGGTCATGACCGAAGAGGGAAAATGCTCGGTCTTCCGTCTTGACGACTATCTTACCCGCCTTGACGTGCAGGCGAAAAGAATGGGACTGCCGTCGATCGATATTGAGCTTACCTCATACGGCCTCCGTCAGCTTTTGTCACTCTCACGCCCCTATCTTTTCGGCGGTGAGGTGCTTATCCATATAGTTCTCACCTCGCTTGAGACGGATATCGGCGTTTATCCCGCGCAGGAGGCGGTGCTGACTGTCACCCTCGAAAAGAAGGAAAAAAGTGATATGCGCGCCATAACGGTTGCAAGCTCATGCGACTGCCCGCTGTCCTCACCCCACAGATACGCAAAGACTGCGGATTTTGCGGTGCGCGAGGGTCTTTACGAGGCGAAACGGCGGGGGTACGACAACGTTATGTGGCTTGACTGTACCTATCGCAGATATATAGAGGGGCTTGCGGGCATGGATCTGTTTTTCCGTATCGGTGACGGGGTATACCATGCGGGTGACGGCTTTTTTGCAGACAGCGCAAGACGGCTTATGGAAAGCTGGGGCATCACCCTGCATACAGGGCGGGTGCCGACCGACTTTTTACTTAAAGAGTATGAGGCGGGTAACTTCAGCGAGGTGTTTGCCGTAGGTACCTCAAACGTCATACAGCCTGTCACAAAAATGGATATTGACGGCAAGATACTTGAGTTTTCGCGCACAAAGCTTGCAAAAAAGCTGTATGACACCGTAAACGGTATAATTTACTGCAACCATCCCGATAACTATAAGTGGATAACAAAGATATGATACGAAAGCTCGAATTTGTAATTGACGAAGCTTTTGCGGGAAAGACGGTGCTTGTCTTTTTAAAGGCGCAGGGCTTTTCGTCACGCATTATTAAAGATATAAAATACAATCCGCACGGAATACTTATTAAGAATAAAAAGGTGACCGTGCAAAAGCAACTGAAAAAAGGGGACAGGCTGACAGTTTACATACGCGAAAAGCGGGAAAACGAGGTAAAGCCCGTAAATATGCCCCTTGATATCGTGTATGAGGACCGCGACGTTATCGTTATAAACAAACCGCCCTTTATGGCGACACATCCTTCGCAGGATAACTACGACAACACGCTTGCTAACGCACTCACGTACTATTTCAGTCAAAAAAACGAGGAGTGCACGATACGTCCCGTCAACCGACTTGATAAAAATACAAGCGGTATAATTCTTGTTGCAAAAAACGCGCTGTCGGCAGGTATTCTTTCTGATGACCTTAAAGAGAAAAGGATAAAACGGCAGTACCTTGCGATAGTTGAAGGTCGTGTCACCCAAAACGGAACGGTGGACGCGCCGATAGGACGCGAGGACGGGTCTGCGATAAAACGCTGTGTGCGTGAGGACGGGGATAACGCCGTAACTCACTACGAGGTGTTAAAGGCGGGCGATGATTTTTCGCTGATACGTCTGACGCTCGAAACGGGGCGCACCCATCAGATACGTGTACACATGTCGCATATCGGCCACCCGGTCGCGGGCGACTTTTTGTACGGCAGGGAGTTTTCGGGCGGTATAAAACGGCATGCGCTCCACTCCTGCAATATCGCGTTCACACATCCCGTTGATAAGACGGAGTTATATTTTGAGGTCGGACTTCCCGACGATATGGAGAAACTGAATGTAACTATTGGTATTTGACGGCAACTCAATAATAAACAGAGCCTACTATGCGATAAAGGGCAATCTCACCGCCCGTGACGGCATGCCCACAGGCGCGATATACGGCTTTTTAAAGCTGTATTTCAAGTATTTTGAAATGGCAAAGCCCGACATGGTGGCGGTGGCTTTTGACATGCGTGCAAAGACCTTCCGCCACAAGATGTACGATGAGTACAAGGCGGGCAGACACGCGATGCCCGATGAGCTTGGTATGCAGTTTGAGCCGCTTAAGGAAATTCTTCGCGCGATGAACGTATGCATTTACGAAAAGGAAGGGTACGAGGCGGACGATATTATCGGCACCCTTTCAAAATACTGCACCGACAACGGCTATGAGTGTGATATCGTGTCGGGTGACCGCGACGATTTTCAGCTTATAAACGATAAGGTGCGCGTGATAATGCCCGTCACACGCGGCGGTATGTCGGAAATTGAGATAGTGGATGAAAAGGCTATTGCCGAAAAATACGGTATGACACCAAAATCACTCATACAGCTCAAGGCGGTGATGGGTGACAGCTCGGATAACATCAAGGGTGTTCCCGGCATCGGCGAAAAGGGCGCGCTCTCGCTTATTCAGGAGTTTTCGACGCTTGACGGTATTTATGAAAACCTTGACAGTCCCTCAATTAAAGCGGGCACACGCAAAAAGCTTGAAGAGGGAAAAGAGTCTGCCTATCTTTCGCTTGAGCTTGCGCGCATATGTCTTGAGGTGCCTATCCAAATGAACTGTGAGATGCTTTGCGTAAAGCCGTATGACGAGGCGGCGCTTACCGCGCTTTTTGACAGGTTTGCCCTGCAGGGCTTTTTAAAGTCACTCGGTCTTGATAAAAATATGGAGCAGGTCGAGGTAAATATCCTCGGTAAAAAAACGGCAGACGAGTGCTATGACTATTTTAAAGAAAACGGACTTTGCTTTCTGATTGAAGAGAATACCATGTACGCATGGTGTGACGGCGTTGCGGAGATTGACGGCTGGTATTCGCTTTTGACGGACGATTCGATAGAAAAGACCACCTTCAAGCCAAAGGAACTGTACAAACAAATATTAAAGAACGAAAAGGATATAAAGCCGTTTTACGATATCGAGGTGGCGCAGTACGTTATAGACCCGTCACTGTCGGAGTATACGCTTTCAAATATCGCAAAATCGGTGCTTGATAAAAATCTGCCTGAGGAAAATATGACGGCTGCCGCGGTATCGCTTTTGGCGGGAATACGGGACGGGCAGACGAAAATAATTGACGGGCGCGGACAGCGTGCGCTTCTGTTTGATATTGAGTTTCCTCTCACAGTCGTGCTTGCCGATATGGAAAACATCGGCTTTTGCGTTGACAAAAGCGCGCTTGAAAAATATTCGGGAAAGCTTTCTGAAAATATTGAGACGCTTGAAAAGAATATTTATTTTCAGGCAGGGGAGGAGTTTAACATAAACTCACCCAAACAGCTCGGCGTAATACTTTTTGAAAAGCTGGGTCTGCCCCACGGCAAAAAGACGAAAAGCGGATATTCGACAAGCGCCGACGTGCTCTCAAAGCTTTCGGGCAAGTATGAGATAGTCGACAGTATACTTGAATACAGACAGTACGTTAAATTAAAATCCACCTACTGCGACGGACTTCTGGGGCTTATTGATGAAAACGGCAGAATACATTCAAGCTTTAATCAGACGGTCACGCAGACGGGCAGAATTTCGTCGACAGAGCCGAATTTACAGAATATCCCCGTCCGTACAGAGCTTGGCCGTGAAATGCGCGCCATGTTCGTCTCCCCCGACGACTGCGTGCTTGTTGATGCCGACTACTCGCAGATAGAGCTTCGCGTGCTCGCGCATATTGCAGACGACAGCGTGATGCAGAGCGCATTTGCAAAGGGTGAGGATATCCATACCGTTACCGCATCGAGCGTTTTCGGTGTGCCGACTGATTTTGTGACACCCGAAATGAGAAGAATGGCAAAGGCGGTCAACTTCGGTATCGTCTACGGCATTTCCGACTTCTCTCTTGCGCAGGATATAAAGACGACAAAGGCGCAGGCAAAGCAGTATATAGATAATTATCTTGAGGGCTACAGCGGAGTGCGCGAATATATGAAAAATATCGTCAAAAAGGCGCATGAGGACGGCTTTGTTACAACGCTTTCGGGCAGACGGCGCTATCTTCCCGAGCTTTCGTCGGGCAACTTTATAACACGCTCGTTCGGTGAACGCGTGGCGCTCAACACACCCATTCAGGGCACCGCCGCCGATATAATCAAGATCGCGATGGTAAACGTACGGCGCGCGCTGATTTCGGGCGGGTATGAGGCAAGGCTTATACTTCAGGTCCACGATGAGCTTATAATCGAGGCGCCCGAAAATGAAAAGGACGCGGTGCTTTCGCTTCTTGTAAACGAAATGAAAAACGCATACGATCTTAAGGTCACGCTTGAGGCGGATGCAAGCTGGGGAAGGTCGTGGTACGAGTGCAAGTAAGGCTTGCAGAAAATACCGACCGCGAGGAGCTTGTAAAAATTGCGGATATAACGCTTGGCGCGGGGCGCGAGATGGGTGAGTATCTTGATAACCCCGACTGCTTTACAGCACTGACCGAGGGCGGCTTTTGCGTCATGCTTTTAAGCCTTGACACCGCCGACCTTGTCGATATCGCGGTACTGCCCGAATACCGAAAGCAGGGCAGAGCGCAGGCGCTTATGGATTTTTCGCATAAAGAGTGTACGGCGCGCGGTGTAAAAGAGGTATTTCTTGAGGTGCGTATGTCAAACGCGCCCGCGATCGCGCTTTACAAAAAGCAGGGGTATACTGAGATATCGGTACGCAGAAAATATTACAGCGCGCCCACCGAAGACGCGCTTATTATGAGGAAAAGGTTATGAACATTTTATCAATAGAAAGCTCATGTGACGAGACTGCGGCGGCAGTGGTGCGTGACGGACGGGAGATACTGTCAAACGCCGTCTTTTCACAGATAGATATACATAAGGTATACGGCGGGGTGGTGCCTGAAATTGCATCCCGCTGTCATATTGAAAAAATAAGCGTTATCGTAAACGAGGCGCTCACTCAAAGCGGGCTTACGGCTGATGATATCGACGCGGTGGCAGTAACCTCCGCCCCCGGCCTTATCGGCGCGCTGCTTGTGGGACTTAACTTTGCAAAGTCGTGGGCATATGCCAATAAAAAGCCGATAGTGCCCGTTCACCACATACGCTCGCACGTGGCGGCAAACTATCCCCCCCACCCCGACTTAAAGCCGCCCTTTGTTGCAATGATAGTGTCGGGCGGTCACTCGCATATAGTTCACGTAAAGGACTATACCGACTATGAGATAATAGGACGCACCCGCGACGATGCGGCGGGCGAGGCTTTTGACAAGGGCGCGCGCGTTATGGGGCTTGGCTACCCCGGCGGTGTGTATATGGATAAGCTTGCAAAGGACGGGGACAGAAAGGCGATAAAATTCCCGCGTGTAAGCTTTGACGATAACCCTTACGATTTTTCCTTTTCGGGTGTGAAAACGGCGGTAGTCAACTTTTTACACAATGCCGAGCAAAAGGGAGAGAAGATAAATAAGGCGGACGTGAGCGCGTCCTATTCCGATGCGATAACAGACGTGCTTTGCGATAAATTTTTGGCGGCGGCAGAGGCGCTGGGTGAAAACACGCTTGTTATTGCAGGCGGTGTTTCTGCAAACTCGATGCTTCGCGAAAAGCTTTCGGCACGCATAAAGCCGACGCAGAAATTATATATGCCCCCACTCTCGCTCTGCGGTGACAACGGCGCCATGGTGGGCGCGCAGGGCTACTATGAATTTATTGCAGGAAATATTGCAGGCACGGATTTAAATGCAAAGGCAACCGCAAGCATAGAAGATACATTATGTAAACCAAAAACCTGAAAAAGTTATTAACCGAATATGCGATTGCGGGGTTGTTGATTTTTGTCAAAAAAGGGTGTTTTGAGTTGTGGACAAGCGGGTTTTGACCCTGTTCAAAACTCTGTTCAAAATGTTAAAAACGTTTTTTGATAAAAAATTATGACGGTAAATTATGTCTATCTTTTTTATCTGCATAATTTGTGAATAATATTTCATATGTCACAAAAAGTCAAATTTATTACACATTTTGACATATGAAAAGAATGTGTGTAACATTATAATATAATAAAATAAAATTGGAGAAAAACAGATGGGAATTTATGAAGAACTTGTAGCCCGCGGACTTATCGCGCAGGTTACTGATGAGGATGAGATAAAGGAGCTTGTCAATAACGGCAAGGCTACCTTTTACATTGGCTTTGACCCGACGGCAGATTCGTTGCACGTAGGTCATTTTATGGCGCTTTGCCTTATGAAGCGTCTGCAGATGGCGGGCAACCGTCCTATTGCGCTTCTGGGCGGCGGTACGGGTATGATAGGTGACCCGTCGGGCAGAACCGACATGCGTAAAATGCTGACGCCTGAGGATATTCAGCATAATATCGACTGCTTTAAAAAGCAGATGAGCCGTTTTATCGACTTCGGTGAAGGTAAAGCGATGATGATAAACAATGCCGACTGGCTTATGGACCTTAACTACGTTGAGGTGCTTCGTGAGGTCGGCGCATGCTTCTCTGTCAACAACATGCCCCGCGCCGAATGCTATAAGCAGAGAATGGAGAAGGGTCTTTCCTTCCTTGAATTCAACTATATGATAATGCAGAGCTACGATTTCTATCACCTCTACAAGAACTACGGCTGTAACATGCAGTTCGGCGGTGACGATCAGTGGTCTAACATGCTCGGCGGTACTGAGCTTATCCGTAAAAAGCTCGGTAAGGATGCATATGCAATGACCATCACCCTGCTTATGAATTCTGAGGGTAAAAAGATGGGTAAGACTGCAAACGGCGCAGTATGGCTTGATCCTGAAAAGACAAGCCCCTACGATTTTTATCAGTATTGGCGCAACGTTGCTGACAGCGACGTACTCCGTTTTATAAGAATGCTCACCTTCTTACCGCTTGAGGAGATAGACAAGATGGATAAGTGGGAGGGCGCACAGCTCAACACCGCAAAGGAGATTCTTGCGTACGAGCTTACAAGCCTTGTTCACGGCGAGGAAGAGGCAAAAAAGGCGCAGACTGCGGCAAAGGCGCTTTTTGCAGGCGGTAACGACAATTCTAACATGCCTGTATGTGAGGTCACGATGGGTGACGAGATAAACATTCTCGACCTTATGGCAGATTTCGGGCTTGCACCTTCAAAGTCAGAGGCAAGACGTCTTGTAACACAGGGCGGCGTGGCGCTTGACGGCGAAAAGATAACAGACCCCAAGACGATGCTTACACGCGATGCGCTCTCAAATGAGCCTGTACTCAAAAAGGGTAAAAAGAATTTCTATAAGATCATAATAAAATAACGTAAATACAGGTGACGGTGCAAACCGTCACCTGTTTTTTGCACGTTCAAATTGCGGTTTATCGGGATGTTTTATAATTATTTCGTAGGGGTCGGCGCCCTCGACGACCCGCTGAAATTCGTACAAAACAAGGCGGGTCGTCGAGG
>JAZPZR010000147.1:0-2598 GCA_045544795.1 Eubacteriales bacterium | reverse complement strand
GCCCTTTACGCTTGTATACTCAACAAGCTCCGCCTTTTTAACGATGTCAGTATACCATTTGGCAAAATCCTCATCCATCGACGTGATGTCGTTTACCATTTTCTTGTTATCCATTTTAATCTCCGCCTCTGTATATTTATTAAACTATTATACATTCATTTAATATAAAAATCAATAAATTTCTATTGAAACTGTTAAAAATGAGTGGTAGAATGTTAAAAAAACGAAAAGGGAATGAGAAAAGTGGTACTACTGGGTACTATAGTAAATGCGGTCGCTGTAATTGTTGCGGGTATCGTCGGTGCGTTTATCGGTAAGCGCCTGCCAAAGCGTATATGTGACACGGTTATGCACGGTATGGCGCTCTGCATCATTTTTATCGGTATTGACGGAGCGCTTTCAGGTGAAAATACGCTTATTGCGATAATTTCTATCGCGGTGGGCGCAGTCATCGGTGAGCTTATCGACCTTGATAAGTGGCTTAACCGCTTCGGTGACTTTATACAGAAAAAGCTTGCAAGGGGAAGTTCGGGCAGCTTTGGCGAGGGGTTTGTTACCGCGACACTTCTTATATGTGTAGGCGCGTGGGCAATAACTGGCGCTATGGATGCGGGTCTTCGCGGCGAACATACCTCGTTTTACGCAAAGGCGATGGTGGATGCCGTTGCCTGCTGTATCATGGCAACAACACTCGGTGTGGGCGTTGCGCTGTCCGGCGTTATGCTGTTTGTCTATCAGGGCGCGCTTGCGCTTGCGTCAACTCTTGTCCAGCCGTATCTTACAACGACCGTTGTGAACGAGCTTACCTCGGTCGGCTCGCTTCTTATAATCGCTATCGGTCTTAATATGCTCGGTCTTACCAAGATAAAGGTGGTAAATCTGCTTCCCGCGGTGTTTATTCCGATATTACTCTGTCAGTTTATGTGAGGTAGTTAATATGAACATTGATGCAATCTGTGAAAAAAGAAAAGCGGAGATATTAAACGCTCCCGATGCTCTTGAAATTGTCGGCACAAAATACTACGTGTCGGCAGAGGGTAACGACAGTAACGACGGACTTACACCCAAAAGTCCGTGGAAAACGCTTGAAAAGGTGTCGGATGCGGAGCTTAAATCGGGTGACGGCGTGCTTTTTCGCAGGGGTGATGTTTTCCGCGGAAAAATAATGACAAAGCCGAACGTCAGCTACGGCGCGTACGGTGAGGGCGATAAGCCAAAGCTTTACGGCGGTGAGAAGGACTATGCCGATAAGGAGCTGTGGGAGCTTTATGATGCGGGAAATAATATCTGGCATCTTAAGGAAAAGATACTTGATGTCGGTACGCTTGTTTTTAATCACGGTGAGAAGCACTCTGTAAAGCTTATTCCGTCTTATATCAACGGACAGTTTGTTTGCAGAAACGACGAGAGCAAGGTCTTTGATATAAGGAAAGAGGCGGTGCGTGACCTTGACCTGTACTGGCATTTTGATACGGTGCTGACCGAGAAGGAGTCGCGCGGTAAGACGTTCCCGATACCTGACACAAAGGTCGGCGGTATGGGGGATATCTACCTTCGCTGTGATGCGGGAAACCCCGGTGATATCTTTGACTCGATCGAGGCGGTTGCTGCCGTCAATATGTTCAGAGTCGGCGAAAACGAGAACGTTCACATAGATAACGTATGTATAAAATACGTCGGCAGACACGGTGTCAACGCGGGCGGTAAAATGTGCTCGGGACTTAGAGTTACAAACTGTGAGATAGGTTGGATAGGCGGTGCGATACAGCACTATTTCGGTACAGACCCCAACTACCCGCAGGGTGACCGCGGTACTGTCACCCGCTACGGCAACGGTGTTGAGATATACGGCGGTTGCGATGATTACGAAGTGAGTAACTGCTATATTTATGAAGTATATGATGCGGGCGTTACACATCAGGTGACGACAAACGGAAAGCTGTACACCATGACCGATATACGCTATAAAAATAATCTTATTGAAAAGTGCGTTTACGGTATCGAGTATTTTCTTGATATGACAAAGGGTGATGAGGACAGCTATATGAAGGGTATTGAGATGCGCGGTAACATCATTCGTGAGTCGGGCTACGGCTGGGGACAACAGCGCCATAATACCGACACTCCCGCGCTTATCAAGGGCTGGAGCTACGTCAACCGCGCGTCCGATTACGTGATAGAGGATAATATTTTTGACAGAAGCGCTTACAGAATGCTGCACCTCGTTGCGCGCAATAAGGAAAGCCTGCCTGTAATGAAGAATAATACCTATATACAAAAGGACGGCTTAAAGCTTGGTCAGTACGGTTATAACCGCGAAACCGAGCCGGAAAATACCGATTTTTCAGAAAATGCAGTAAAAGAGATCTTTGGCGATAAGGATGCAAAGGTGTACGTGCTGTAAAATAGATTCATGATGCCGTAGCATCAATTCATTTTGTATGTACGTTCAAATTATGGTTTATTGAATAGACGGAATTAGTGTACTCTCTTGGCTCCACTTGTCAGGGGAGCTGTCGCGAAGCGACTGAGGGGTAGTCAGCATCAAGCGAAACTCTACAAAACTGACTACCTTTCCACCGTCTTCGACGGTCCCCC
>JAZPZR010000146.1:0-6493 GCA_045544795.1 Eubacteriales bacterium | reverse complement strand
GTACGGTAGAGAGCGAGTTCGCGGGAAGTGAAGAAATCCCATGAAAATATTGATTTTCATGGGATCTTTTTTGTACATATTTAAACTACCCCTCCGTCTTTTGCCGCACACGGCAAAATCCACCTCCCCTGACAAGTGGAGGCAAGGGTGTAATCCTTTTCTTCACGGTCTGTGCCTTTTTTGACAGTCTCAAAGGAAACCACTGCGGTGGTTTCTTTTTTTATTTGTCGTTAAGTCGTTTAGCGGTGGTTATAAGAACTTCGATATCTTCTTTTGACATATTCCGTGTCAATTCATACAAATTCCGAACAAGCTGCGGTTCTTTGATATCCTCATCAAAAAACTCTTTCGGAGTGACACCGAGATATTCACATATATAAAGAAATTCACTGAGCGAGGGCATTGACCTGCCTGAAGAAATACTCTGAATATAACTTTTGCTATGTCCGAGATCAGTACTCATTCGATATTCTGAAACGTTCTTTTTTGTTCTTAAAACAGAAATTCTGTCTCTTATAAATTGCAAATCCAAAATAAACACCCCGCTTTTTATTATTGTATAATAATTTAAGCGGTAATATTCACGATATAATTACCGATTATAATTGATAATTACCGATATTAGCGGTATAATAAAGATAAAAATTCAAACAATGATCAGTAACTACGTGAGGAAGAAATATGTTAGACATTTTTACAATTGCTTTTTTCGGACATAGATATATAGAAAATCCGAATAATGTGGAAAGCTTGCTTGAACAACAGATAATAAAATACATTCAAAATAAAGAATACGTAGAATTTTTAGTGGGAAGAAACGGAGAATTTGACAGTTGTGTTAGTTCAGTGATACACCGTGTACGGAAGAAATACAGAAAAGATAACAGCTCTCTTTCATTGATGTTGCCGTATTTGACTGCCGAGTACAGTAAAAATAAAAGTTATTTTGAGGATTATTATGATAATATTGAAATTTCTTATGCAGCTTTAAATGCACATCCCAAAGCGGCTATACAACATCGTAACCGAGAAATGACAGATAGAGCAGATTTGATTATTTGTTACGTAAAAAATAATAGCGGCGGTGCATATCAAACGGTAAAGTATGCATCAAAAATAAAAAAGCAAATAATAAATCTTGCAGATTCAGATAATGATGAGTATAAATTGTAGGAATAAAAAATCCCATGAAAATTTGGCATTTTCATGGGATTTCTTTTAATGAACAGGTGTTGTAGATTACTGTCTGCACTCATTGCCGCCGTAGACATAGAGGCTGGAGCCTTTTGTTTTGGGTCCGACTTTAAGCTGAATTTCACGTGTCTTATCAACAAAATCAGCCGTCTTTTCGGGAATACCCTCAGGCTTTGTAATGCCGTAGAACTTTTTATAAAAATTCTCAACCGTGTCTGCAAGGGCTGAAAGAATATCGCCCACGTCCTCGCCCTCGGCGTATCTTCTCATGAGAATTCCTTCACCGACAGCAAGGCGCCATGTTTCGTTAAAATAGTTTTTATATAGAAAATGTGCAAAAGTCACAAGACGGAGTGAACCGTAAAAGCGCACCTCTGCATCGGCACCCCTCGGCACTTCTGCGGCAAGAGTATAGCCCTTTCTGATAGCATCAAGAATAGCCTCTGTCGTATTTTCCTTTGCAAAAACAATTGTAAAGTTTCTGCCAAAGCCGTCGACCGCAAAATCATGATTATGCGAATCGGACGAGCCGACGGGCGGAAGATACTTGCCCTCTGTTGCTTTTTCCTGCCACAGAGCCAGTTGTTTATTAAGATTTGCATAATTTACACCGCCCACAAGCTCAAACGCATCAAAAAGTTCGGGTGTATACAAGATGTCAATAAACTCTTCGGACAGATTGTTTTTGTTAGGCACCCAATAGGGATGTGCAAATATTGCAAGACCGCCCGCCTCATGAATTTTATTGCACGCCCACTTTGCCATGGCAACGCGATCGCGGTACTTATCGTCTATGTCGGTAAGCTCTTTTGCAATTTCCGCTACTTCACTCTTATATTTTTCCATATCGGAAATATATTTTTCACACACGCTTTCATTACCGCCCGCGTGTACGATATGTAAAAGTGAGCCGGGGGTATGCATCTCTTCACCCTTCATGATATGCATGCCGAGCTTTACGCCATCGTAAAGCTCACGCGCAAGAATCGACGTATACATTCTGTTATGGTCGGTCAGCGCAAAAAAGTCAAAGCCCTCTTCTCTGTAATCGGCAGGTGTCATGGAAATGCCGTCGCGTCCGTCAGAATAATAGGTATGTGTGTGAAGGTCACCCTTAAGCGGACGGAGATCATACAGATCTTTCTTTACCGCATACAGATCGATTTTTATCTCCTTTTCACCCTTTTTGCAAAAGCGGACAGAATAAAGCTGTTCTTTATCAAAGGTATGTCTGAATACAAGACAGCCGTCTTTAATTGTAAAGTCGTGATCAAGCGGAATGTGTGCATGATAGTCAAGCTGGTCTTCCATAATACCTACAACCGCCAGCTCATACTCCCACTCGTCACGGAATAAAAGCGATACGTCGCGAGGCTTGATATAGACCTCGGTCTCGTTACCCACACAGACGACCGACGGGTAACACATGTACTTTACGTGTGCATTTCTCATTTCTTTTCTCCTTCCAGATATGCTTTTTCAATAACCTTCTGTATATAAGCGCCGTCGGCAAAATCGGGATAAAACCGACTGTTTTTATCTACGGCGTTTACAAACTCAAAATACGCGTGGATATGCGCGCGGAGTCCGCCCGTGTTGTTTTTCGCATTCTGAAAATCACAGGGCGCGGGATATTTTTGCATAACGTCTATCGCGCGATAAGCTTCACCGTCAAAATACCACAAAGTGTTTGGCTCTTGCGTGTCAAAACGTAAAGCGCCCTCTTTTCCGTGTATCTCAAAGCGCAGACTGTCCGAAATACCTGTTGCAAGCTTTGTTGCTTCGACCGTACCGACAGCACCGCAAGCCATTTTTACCGCCATAAACGCCGCATCGTCCGACGTTATCTCTTTGCCCGAACGCTCGGTATGAAGCGTTTTTGTCATGCACTTTATATCTTCAAAATTACCTATTAAATAATATAATATGTCAAACACGTGCGAGCCGAGGTCGTTTATAACACCGCCGCCCTCACTGACGGGCGCGTATCTCCACGCATACGGCTTGTCCTTGTCAAGCGAGCTTGAATGTAAAAACGCGGCGCGGAAGGTGATTATCTCACCGATGCTGTCTATAAGCTCCTTTGCCTTTATCACACCCGCCCAGTATCTGTTCTGAAAATTAAGACCTGTGACAAGCCCCTTTTGCTTTGCAATATCCGCAAGCTCGTCTGCCTCGCAGCTTGTAACTGCAAGCGGTTTTTCGCAAAAAACGTGCTTGCCCGCAAGAAGCGCCGCCTTTGCCTGTGCATAGTGGCAGGTGTTGGGTGTGCATATATCCACAATATCAATTTCGGGATCGTTTAAAACATCCTCAAAATTGTCAGTCACGTTTAAAAATCCAAAGCTGTTTTTCTTGCTTGTGACAAGCGTGTGCGGGACTGCCGTAAATCCGCAGTCTGAATAGAAATAAGGAAGGGAAGCGATAGAATATGCGTGAACTCTGCCTATTCCGCCCATTCCGACAAGCGCAATATTGTATTTTTTCATGTTTTCTCCTTATGAAACTATTATCTCACAGCCGCATCTTTCAATTTCCGCGGTAAGTGCTTCGGGCAGCGGTCTGTCCGTTATTATCAGGTCAAATTTATCAAAGCCCGCGATAAGACACATGCAGGTCTTGTCCGCCTTGGTGCTGTCAACGACAAGTATTCTCTTTTTAGAACTGCCGAGCATTATCCTTTTCACTTCCGCCTGATAGGGCGACGCCTCGGTCGCGCCGTCGTGACATATACCGCCGCAGGAGATTATGCACAGGTCTGCGCGGTAGTTGGATAAAAAGCGCGTGCACTCAGGTCCTATCACCGCGTCAGACGAGCTTGTTGCCTCGCCCCCGCACAAAAGCACTCTTGCACCGCTGTGCTCCATCGCTTTTATGCAGTTTCGTATACCGTTTGTAATAACGGTAACCCCTTGTACGTTTTGTATAAGAGAAATAACCTGACCCGCGCTTGAGCTTGAGTCCAAAAACAGCGTTGAATCGGGCGCAATAAAGCTTTTTGCAATTTCGGCAATCTGCCGTTTTTTATGTATATTCTGTTTTTCGCGGATGACACCGGGATTGTCAGAGCCTGTACCCTGAATCAAAAAAGCACCGCCGTGTGAGCGCCCGACAGCGCCTGCGCGCTCAAGCTCGCGAAGGTCGCGGCGCACCGTTGCCTCCGAGACAAATAAAACCGAGGCAAGCTCGGTCACTGTCATGCTTTTATTTTTGCTTATAAGCTGTGTAATTTGCTCATGCCGTTCGTTTTTGAACATTGTTTAACCTCATTTATTAACATTTTGAACTGAGTTTTGCACATAGTTGTTCAAATTTGTTCATATTTTAACACATGGTTGCACGTTTTTCAAGATATCGCGCAAATATAGACAAATTATTTTGTTTGTGTTACAATTTGTTTGAAAAAACAAAAACGGAGGTAACTTATCATGGACAATAACGTTAAAAAGAGTTATGAACTTGCCCGTGAAGCATACGCATCTATCGGTGTTGATACCGATAAGGTGCTCGAAGCGCTTAAAAAGATAAGAGTTTCGGTCAACTGCTGGCAGGGCGACGACGTAAACGGATTTCTTTTTAAGGATATCAGCCTTTCGGGCGGTATTCAGACAACGGGCAACTATCCCGGCGCCGCAAGAACGGCAGACGAGCTTCGCGCCGATCTTGAAAAAGCACTCTCGCTTATTCCCGGTAAGCATAAGGTCAACCTTCATGCAATATATGCAGATACCGATGAAAAGGTAGATCTTGATCAGCTTGAGCCCCGCCATTTTGAAAAATGGATCGAGTGGGCAAAGAAAATGGGCCTCGGTCTTGACTTTA
The DNA here is from genome assembly GCA_045544795.1 of Eubacteriales bacterium. Lineage (GTDB taxonomy): Bacteria > Bacillota > Clostridia > Oscillospirales > QAKW01 > RGIG9041. The sequence goes on along the minus strand of JAZPZR010000146.1, from coordinate 1,477 downwards.
ACCCCACCTGCTTTTCACATCCGATGGCGGACGACGGCTTTACCCTTTCTTCTGCAGACCCCAAAAAGCGCGCATTCTGGATAGAGCATTGCAAGCGCGCAAGAAAGATTGCAGACTACTTCGGCCGTGAGCTTGACGACAAGTGCGTTACAAACTTCTGGTTCCCCGACGGTTACAAGGATATCCCCGTTGACCGTGAGGCGCCCCGCGCACGCATGATATCGGCTATGGATGAGGTCATGGCAGAGAAGTATGATACAAAGTACAGCGCTGACGCTATCGAGTCAAAGGTGTTCGGTATCGGCGCAGAGAGCTATACAGTATTCTCAAACGAGGCGGCATTCGGCTATGCGGTATCACGCGGTAAGCTTTACTGCCTTGATGCAGGTCATTTCCATCCGACAGAAGTTATATCGGATAAAATTTCTTCTGTGCTTCAGTTTACAGACGAGCTTCTTTTACACGTTTCACGTCCTGTACGTTGGGATTCTGACCACGTTGTAATCATGGATGACGAGCTTGTTGCTATCGCACAGGCACTTGTTCGCACAAACCTTGTTGAGAGAACTCATATCGGTCTTGACTTCTTTGATGCTTCCATCAACAGAATTGCCGCATGGGTAATCGGTACGAGAAACATGATAAAGGCGCTTCTTCGCGCAATGCTTGAGCCGACAGAAATGCTCAAAAAGCTTGAGCTTGACGGTGACTTTACCGCACGTCTTGCTCTTACTGAGGAGTATAAGACATATCCCTTCGGCGCAGTATGGGATTACTACTGCGAAACAATGGGCGTACCCGTTCGTGAAAAGTGGCTTGACGACGTTCGTGAATATGAAAATAAAATTTTAGAGGAGAGAAAATAATGAAAGATATCAAGACAGCTAAATTTATAAAAGAATTCTGCGCACTCACATCAAATATGTACAGACTCGGTTGGGACGAGCGTAACGGCGGTAACGTAAGCGTTATGCTTGAAACTGCAGAGGTTGAGCAGTACCTCGATCCTACAGACGTAAAGAGAACGTTTACTATTACTTTTGATGCATCATACCTCAAGGGTAAGTATTTCCTCGTAACAGGTACGGGTAAGTACTTCAAAAACGTTGAAAACGATCCCGAAAACAATATCGGTATCATCAGAGTAGGCGAAGACGGTAAGACAATGGAGATCATGTGGGGCTACGAGGACGGCAGCCGTCCTACGTCAGAGCTTCCCGCTCACTTTATGTCACATATCGAGCGTCTTAAGGTTGACCCCGAGCACAGAGTTGTGCTTCACACACACTGTACAAACGTAATCGCTATGACCTTTATCCACTCACTTGATGAGAAGGAGTTTACAAAAACTCTCTGGTACATGATCACAGAGTGTCTTGTTGTACTCCCCGACGGTATCGGTGTTCTTCCGTGGATGGTATGCGGTACTGACGAGATCGGTTATGCAACTGCAGAGAAGATGAAGGACAGACGTCTT
>JAZPZR010000145.1:0-11241 GCA_045544795.1 Eubacteriales bacterium | reverse complement strand
CTCCTTTTCCCCAAAAACGCTCCGCATTTTCGGGGTCCCCTGTCTGTTCACCTCCCCTGACAAGTGGAGGCAAGGGTGTAATCCTTTTCTTCACGGTCTGTGCCTTTTTTGACAGTCTTTTATTTTGTGAGTTTTTTATATACGTCTGTAAGTGCCGAGGCAAAGGCGGTTGCGCTGTAATTGTCAAGAAAGCGCTCTCTGCCCGCATCCCCCAGTTTTTTTGCATATTCCTTATTATTATATATATCGGTAATTGCTTTTGCAAACGCATCGCTGTCACCCACCTGACACATTACGGTGGTTTCATCCTTTACCGCAATCTCTGCAAAGCCGTCTGCCGTGCTTGTGACTGACGGAAGGCCAGCACTCCAGCTTTCTACAAGCGAAAGTCCGAAGCTTTCATGCTTCGAGCAGATAAGGTATGCATCCATGGCGCGATAAGCACGTTCAGGGTCAAACACGTTGCCTGCAAAATAGCATTTATTATCAATACCTAGTTTTTTTGCAAGTGAGCGCATATCTGAAAGCAGGGCGCCGTCACCGCAAAGCAGGAACACCGCTTTTTCGCATTTCCCGGCTATCTTTTTTGCAGAAAACAGAAATGTCTCATAATCCTTTTCAGGTGAAAAGCGTGCGACACAGCCGACAACAAAGCTTGATGTACCGATCCCGAAGCTGATCTTACATTTATTATGAAGGTCGGTAGAGGGAATACCGATATCACCGACACCGTTTTTGACAATATATATACGGCGTTTATCAAAGCCGAGGCTTACAAGATTGTCAAAAGCCGCCTGCGAGACGGCAATTGCATAGCCGCCAAGACCCCTATATATAATTTTATTTACCATTCCTTTTATTCCGCCGCCTGCATATGACAAAGTATGCTTTGTGAAAACGGAAACGGCAAGTCCGCGGGTGGCGATACGCGCGCTTGCGCTGCCGTGAGCGTGCACTATATCGTACCTTCCCTTTTTGATATATGATCTTATAACGGAAATTGATTTAAGATCAAGCGACTTGTCAGGTGCGATATCCGCCTCGATTATCTCAGCACCGCTGTCTTTCATAAGACCGACAGCCGCAGAGCCGCGCGGAAGGAGGACCGTTTGTCTTACACGGCTTTTATCACAGTATTCAAGGCAGGTGGCAACATAGGTGCCCGCACCGCCAATATTTGAATCGGTAAGAACGTGCAATACCTTTATCATGGTACACCTCAATCAAACTGTTTTTCATAAGGAAGCTCTTCCTTATATTTATAAAGAAGGACGACTGCAAGACCTGCAAGCGCCACGACGATCGCAGAGATGATCACAAGTGCCAAGGTGCTTATTTCCGAAATGGAGAAAAGTACGGTACAGCACATTATCATCTCACAAAGCGAGGTTATCGTATAAACCTTTGCAGTAGACGACTTTTTATACGGAAGGCTTGCATGCTGTGACATAAACTCTGCAATTATGATACAAAGCACCGTATACACAAGAAATACGACCGTAACAAGCGGTATTGCTGCGGAATTTTCAAACGCAGGCACTACCGACCCGTCTGCAAACGCAAAGCCGTTTTCATCGATCGAAGTAAGCTTATTCCCGCTTGCAGTAAACGCAAGAAAGAAAAACATATACAGGCTGTAAAGCGCAACCATAAGCGATCCGCAGATACCGAAGCCTGCAAGAAAAGACTCCCCCGCATCAAGCTTTCCGCGGTTAAAGTAAACAGCGTTTAACAGAAAATAGCGGACAGCGGATATGAGTATAAAGAAAAGCGCGCCGATAAGCACCTTATACACGCCCTCATGTATATATCCCGTGACCGACATTACCGTCTCCTGCGAAAACGCAAAAAGGACGAGAACAAACATAAGCGCCAGCATTATTATAAAACCAAGACAGCCAAAAAGCATATGTAACGGCATGAGAGAGCGGTTGCGGCGGCGGAATACAAAGCGCACACCGACAAGCGCAAGCACTGCAACAATGACGGCAAGTGCGTAAAAGACAAGTGTTTTTATAATCATACCTCTCACCTACCCTTGCGCTTTATAAAGATATAGCTGAGTATAAGCGAAATCACAAAGAAAAATGCGATAAAGAACACTATCAATATGCTTGAGCTGATAGCAAACACTATGCTTATCCACATAAGATAATAAACAGCAGAAAGTCCGTACGCCGCACCCTTTGAACCAAGCGCAAGACTCTTTTCAGACGCAAAGGAAAGCACGTAGTAAATTATGCCTGTCACAAAAATGAATGCGCCCGTAAAAAGAGACCAGGTAGGGTCAGTATCCCTGAAAACGTTAAGCGCCACGAAAAAGATCGCATTCTGAGCAATAATCACACCCGCAGAAAAGCCGAGTGATGAAAAGCGGTTGCGTTTTTCATCGGAAATAAACTTTTTCACAGTCACCATTTTAAGTGACTCACATATAACAAAGATAACGGCAATGAGGATGGCGAATACGGTACTTACAAGCGTAAAGCCCGACTCATAATCATCCACCGAAAAGTTTGCCGACAAAACGGTATTTACAAGCAAAAACGCAATAAATGCCGCTATCATACTGCCGAGGAATGAGCCGATGCCGTAAAACACCGTGTCGTGCGCAACGCTCTTTTTATCCTTACAGAAAATAAAAAATACAACCGTAGCTATCGGCAACAAAAGTCCGAGCGGGAAAAGTAACAGTGTAGACGTGTCAAAACCCATTATTATTTCTCCTTTAATTTAGCAGATGTCAGAGTATTTTGCATAAGCATGGCAATTGTCATAGGACCGACACCGCCGGGAACAGGGGTGATATACGATGCTTTTTTAGAGACGTTTTCAAAATCAACGTCACCGTAAAGCTTGCCGTCCTCACCGCGATTGATGCCTACGTCAACAACGACTGCACCCTCTTTTACCATATCAGCAGTGACAAAGCATTTTCTGCCGACAGCCGCAACAACGATATCAGCCTCTTTCACAACGCTTGCAAGGTCCTTTGTGCGCGAGTGGCAGATTGTGACCGTTGCGTTTGCATGAAGCATCAGCATTGCCATCGGCTTTCCGACAATGTTGCTTCTGCCGATAACTGCACAGCTTTTACCCGAAACGTCAATATTGTAATATTTAAGAAGCTCCATAACACCTGCAGGGGTACAAGGCAGAAAATCAAAGTCTCCTGTCATTATCTTACCCACGTTGACAGGATTAAATGCATCAACGTCCTTATCCGCACGGATGCGCTCGATAACCGCGGTCTCGTCAATGTGTGAGGGGAGCGGCATCTGCACAAGAATACCGTGTATCATATCGTTATCATTAAGTACGTCGATAAGCTCTAAAAGTTCTGTCTGCGAAGCATCGGCAGGAAGCTCATAGCTTTCTGAATAAAAACCGCAAAACTCACACGCTTTTTTCTTGTTATTTACATACACGTGCGACGCGGGGTCGTCACCGACAAGGATAACTGCAAGACCCGGTCTTGTTTTGAGCGTTTTTGCCTCGTCCCTGATCTTTTCTTTAATATAAAGCGATACCTCTTTACCGTCAATCAGCTTCATTTTCCGCTTCCTCCAATTTTTCCATTTCTTCATAAAGATTTTTTGCATCAAGTTCTTCCTGACTGAGCTCTATTCCCTCAAGATCCTCGCGGGTAATATTGAACTGACGCTCATAATCTTCCTCTTGTTTTTCTTCTTTTTTGTCCTCAATAACAGAGTCCTTAATATAACCTTCATGCCGTCTTCTGAGAAGAATGACCGCAACGACTGCGCCGACAAACAGAACTGCCGCAAGGATAATCATTATACGGACGCCGAACAGTTCAAGATTGTACTGCGGGTCGCGAAGCGGCTCCATAAGCGCACGTCCGAGACCGTACCAGCCCATATACCACAAAAACATTTCACCGCGGAATTTACGGTAGTCAAGATAGCCGAGGATGAGTACAAGGCCGATAGAGTTCCACAGCATTTCATAAAGGAAAAGCGGATGAACAAGCATTTCGGGATCTTCACCGAAGTAGCCTATTCCCATTGCCCACGGAAGATTTGTCTCAACACCGTAAACCTCGATATTTACAAAATTACCTATTCTTCCGATTATCTGACCGATAAGAAGACCTACTGCCATTATATCGAGCATTGAGCCGATATTGCATTTTTTAAGTTTACATATAACGTAGACCGATATTGCCGCAAAGATAACACCGCCGTAAATAGCAAGACCGCCGTTCCATATAGCGATAACGTCCATAAAGGAATCAAAGCTTTTAAGGTCGCCGAGGACGTATGTAAGGCGCGCGCCGATAAACGCTATCGGCAGGGTATACAACAGGCAGTCAAGCATGTCGTCCTTTTTGACGCCGAAGCGCTTACACAGGTAGTTACCGACGGCAAGCGCCACCAGTATACCGATACAGATAAATATCGCATACCAGCGAATTGCAAAATTGCCAAATTCTATTGCTATCGGATCAAGCTTTATCTGACCGATACCAAGACCGGGAAATGAAACTGCATCATAGTTCATTTTTATGACCATTCCTTTCATTTTTGCCGAAGGCACAAATGAACCATGAAAGAATGGTCATAAGTGCCATGATTTTCGGTTGCCGTGAAAACGGCGAGAAAATCGGCATTAAATTTTATAAGTTTGAAATTTAATTTCAAACTTTACTCTCCTTTTATTACTGACATGGAAATATCGGGATTTTCAAACAGTTTTTTTGCACGTGCCATTATATCGTCACGTGTCACGGCACGAAGGACCGTTGCATGCTCAAACGGCTCTGCCCCGCAAAACCACGAGTTTGTGAGTGAACGGATGATACCCGACACGTTATCGCCCGCCGCGACCATCTCACCGTAAAGGGTGTTACGCACCTGCAAAAAGCGTTTTTCGCTTATTCCGTTTTTGAAAAGGTCGGCAATCTCCTGCTTTATTGCATCAAGAACTGCCTGCGGGTCATCACTCTCACCTGCAAAGAGGCAGAAGGCAAACGTCTTTGACATTTCAAAGCCCGCATCAAACTCGTTATTTATTATGCCCGCGTCGTAAAGGCGCTTATAAAAAGGCGTCGACTGACCGAAAAGTATTTCGATAAGCATATCGGTCTCAACCTCTTTTTTAACAAGGTCAGTGCCGTAAAGGTCACAGTCGTTATCCTTTATGCCGATATTGAAAAGAGGGCGTGCAACAGGCATTATCTTTTCAGAGTAGCCTCTGACAACACCGTGAGGCTCCATAGGGATATCCTGCACTATTTCTTTTGTATCGGAAGGCGCAAAATATCTGTCACAGGCTGAAAGCACCGTATTTTCATCAATATCGCCCGAAACACACAGCATCATGTTTGAAGGATGGTAAAAGGTATTGTAGCAGGACATAAGTGTGTCGACCGTTATCGGCGCGATATCCTCTACCGTACCTGCAATATCATACTTGACAGGGTGTGTGCCGTAAAGGTTACGGACAAGTCCGAAATAGCCCTGCCATGAAGGATCATCCTCATACATGCGTATTTCCTGACCGATTATGCCTTTTTCCTTTTCGACGTTTTCGTCGGTAAGATAAGGGTTTGAAACAAAGGAAAGGAGGATATCGAGGTTTTTTTCAAAATCCTCCGAGCAGGTGAAGTAGTATGCGGTTTTATCGTTTGAGGTATACGCATTTGCCTTGGCGCCTGTTTTTGCATAAAAGTCAAACGCATTACCGCTTTCTCCCTCAAACAGCTTATGCTCAAGAAAATGCGCAGTACCGTCAGGCACCGTCACCGTTTTTCCGTCACATATAAAGTTGCGGTTTATTGAGCCGAAGCGGGTGGATATCTGTGCATGAATACGGCTTTTACCCGGTTTTTTAACAATAAATATATTAAGTCCTGACGAATGTTTTTTATAAAGCCAGCTTTCGCCGATAATTGTATTCTGATTACTCTGCATCGCCGCCGACTCCTTTCAGAAGATAAACTGTATCAGTTGAAATTTCCTTTGCAACTGCAACGATACGCTCGCGCGTGACCTTTTTGATCTCTTCAATCTGCTGTTCGCGTGTGAGAGAAATACCGGCAAGGTCGGACGACACGCGGTGAGCAATAAGACTGCCGAGCGAGTCACCAATCTGCACGTAGGAATCAACAAGTCCCGCTTTTGCATCGACAAGCTCGTCATCGGTAAACTCACCTTTTTTCATAAGCTCAAGCTGATTTAAAATCTCATCGCGCGCTTTTTCATAATTTTCCGTTTCGATACCGCTGTACACAAACATTACGTTTTTAAGATAGTCGATATTACTTGCGCAATAGTAGCAAAGTGACATGCGCTCACGCACGTTTGCAAAAAGCTTTGAGGTGGCGCTGCCGCCGTAGACCGCGTTAAACACGCGGGTTGCAAACGGGTCAGCCACGGCGCTTTCTCCAAGGCGGAAGCCGAGATTAAGCTTACTCTGTGCGACAGGCATGGGAAGTTCAACCGTTTTTACGCTGTCAACTGTATTTCTTATTACAGTACTAAACTTCGGACGCGTATTTTTATCAAGCTTTTCAACAACGGCAGAAAACAGCGCCTTTGTATCACGCTCACCGCCTGCATAGCTTATATACAGCATTGAATTATAAAGCATATCCTCCATAAACTCATAGAGTGATACGGGAGTTATCTTATCGATCTCCTCAGGGTCACCGTATTCGTAAACACCGTAAACGTCGTTTTCAAACATTGCCTCTTTACACTTTTCAAGCGAGTAGAGGCGCTTATCGTTTATAAGAGCCGCTATATAGTCCTTAAGATTTCGTTTTTCCTGCTCAACAAACGAAGCCTTGAAGCCGCCGTTTTCAAGCATGGGGTCAAAAAGTGTACTCTCGACAAGTGACATTACGTTCTTAAGCACCGACTCCCCCTCAAGCGTAAAGCGGTCATCGATACAGGCGGCTGTCACCGCGAAGCGCTGAAGGTCACCGCGCTTGCTTGTGGAAATACCGAGGGAGGCGCCGTAGTTTTCATCCAGAAACTCACCGATCTTGTCCATCTCACCAAAGCGGGCATTACCGCGGCGCAAGACCGAGCAGAGAAGTGACACGTAAGACGCGTTGCGTTTACTGAGCGGAAGATAAAACTCGACCGCCAGAGACACCGTCTTAAAACCGTCGGATATTATATCGTTTAAAATGATACCTGATTTTGTTACTGATGTTTTATTTTCCATGTTATATCCTTTTTATATAAGTATTACAATATATTATAACACTATATCCATTAATTATCAATATAAAAAAGAGCCCGAAGGCTCTTTTTAATTGTAAATTTTGATTATATGGATGGGGCACTTTTCAACACAGAGACCGCACGCTACACACAGACTGCTGTCCACACGCGCAACGTTATCTGTAATCGTGATAGCGTTATGCTCGCACACCTTCTGACAAAGCTTACAGCCAAGACAACCTGATGCACAGTTTGCCTTGGTCACAGCACCTTTATCATGGCTTGAGCAGGCAACAAACGCACGCGTTGAAACGGGAATGATATCAATAACCTTTTTGGGACAGATGTTTGCACAGAGTCCGCAACCGATACATTTTTCCTGTGTTACGACCGCAACACCGTCAACGACATTGATAGCGCCCGTAGGGCAAACGGTGGTACAGGTACCAAAGCCGATACAGCCGTATTTACAGGACATATGACCGTCAAGCAGTCTCGCCTCTGCAATGCAGTCAGCCATGCCGTGATAGACGTATTTTTTATTTGCGACCTCGTTACCGCCGCGGCAACGCACAAACGCAGTCTTACGCTCATGTGAAACAGCCTCGACACCGAGGATTTCAGAAATTTTTGAAACGCCCTCACTGTCACAGACACCGCATAGATCAAGCTTTGCGCCGTCATTTACCATTGCCGCCGCATAGCCTGCACAGCCCGCGTAGCCGCAACCGCCGCAGTTTGCGCCGGGAAGGCAGGCGGTTATTTTATCAATACGGTCATCCTGCTCGACGTGAAAGGTCTTTGCCGCAAACCAGAGAGCAGCGCCAAGCACAAAGCCGATCGCACCGAGAATACCGCCCGCAATAAGAACTTTTACTATCATCTGCGACACCTCCTAAAATTTCATACCCGAAAAGCCCATAAACGCAAACGAAAGAAGAGCCGCGGTTACAAGAGCTATCGGAAAGCCTTTGAAGGCTTCCGGAATGTCACAGTGCTCAACACGCTCGCGCACGCAGGCAAATATCCAGATCGCAAGCGTAAAGCCAAGAGCACAGAAAAGACCGTTACATACCGCAAAAAGAAGCGTATACTCCTCGGTAATATTTGTAAGAGCGATACCGAGCACCGCGCAGTTTGTGGTAATAAGCGGAAGATAAATACCGAGCGCGCTGTAAAGCGAGGGCAGTAATTTTTTAAGTGCCATCTCAACAAACTGAACAAGTGCCGCGATAATAAGAATAAACGCTATGGTATTAAGATATTCAATACCTGCAGGTACGAGTATAAAGTGATAGACAAGCCAGGTAACAAGTGAGGACACGGTCATTATAAAAGTAACCGCAAGGCCCATACCTATTGCAGTATCCGTCTTTTTTGATACACCGAGGAAGGGGCATATACCCAAAAACTTTACAAGACAAAGGTTTTCAACGAGAATTGCATTTATCGCAAAAACAAATATAGTCGAAAGTGAAGGCATTATTCCTCACCGCCTTTCTTTCTGTTTTTAAGAGCCTGTACAACGGCAATTGCAAAGCCGAGCACCAGAAAGCCGCCTGCAGGAAGTGCAAAGATGGTAAGAGGTGCCACTCCGCCGAAAAGCTCAAAACCGAGAAGCGTACCCGAACCGAGAATCTCACGCACAATTGCGACACAGCTCAAAGCAAAGGTAAAGCCGATACCCATCGTAAGACCGTCAAGCATTGAGGGGAGAGGCTTGTTTTTTGAAGCAAAGCTTTCGGCTCTTGCAAGAATGATACAGTTTACAACGATAAGCGGGATAAAAAGACCGAGTGAATTGGAAAGCGCGGGGATATATGCCTGCATCAGAAGATCAATAACCGTTACAAAGCCCGCAATGATGACGATATACGCGGCAATTCTTATCTTTTCGGGGATAAGCTTACGAAGAAGCGATATCACAAGGTTTGAGCAGATAAGAACAAAGGTTGCCGCCGCACCCATACCGAGCGCATTTAAAAGCGTAGTAGAGGTTGCAAGAGTGGGGCACATACCGAGAAGCTGAACAAAGGTGGGGTTATTGTCTATAAGACCTGATTTGAAGTATGAAAGTATACCCTTTTTCTGATTATCACTCATTATCCTCACCTCCCGTAAGCTGTGATACGACTGCTATAGCGCTGTCGATACCGTCCACAAACGCCTTTGACGAGCGGGTTGCGCCGCTTATTGTCGTAACAGACGCAGTTGAGCTTATGCCCTTGAACTGATCAAGGAAGGACGCTTCCTGAATTTTGGTGCCGATACCCGACGTTTCGGACATTGAGATTATTTCGGTACCGACAACGGCGCCGTCTTTATCAAAACCGACTATCGTTTCGATCGCGCCGCCGTAACCCTGCGGACAGACCTTGACACAAAAGCCCGCATCATTTTGCGCGCGCCAGACGTTCTCGACAGAGCCGACAAGCTCAACCTCACCCGTGATGTCGGTAAAGCCGTCCGCCTCGGGAAGTACCGCAAGCAATGCCTCCGACGTCTTTTTTTCGTTAATGCCCGCAATAACGGGGGCTGTGATATTATTGACAAGTGCGACGATAAGAGCCATCACGCCTGCGATAACAAAAAGCGTTACCGAAAGACGCACAAACTCAAGAGTCTGCTTTTTTGAAGAGTTTACCGATGAGTTTTCCATGCTTCTTCTCGCCTCCGAATCTCTTAGGAATTGTATTTTTATCAATGAACCACACAAAGAAGTTCATAAGCAGTATTGCAAAGGACACACCCTCAGGATAGCCGCCGAAGTAACGGATAAACACCGTTATAAGTCCGATACCGATACCGTAAATTATTCTGCCCTTGGGTGTAACGGGGCTTGTCGCATAGTCGGTCGCCATAAATATTGCACCGAGGATAAGACCGCCGCTTAAAAGGTGGTAGGACATAAACTGAAAACGGCTGATACCGTCAAAGGACGGGAACAGGAAGGTAACAAGCGCTACCGTACCAATCATGGAAACGGGGATATGCCAGGTGATCACCCTCTTATAAAGCAGGTAGAGACCGCCGATTATAAGAAGCACCGCAGACGTTTCACCGATACAGCCTGGCATGTTACCGAGAAATGCATTGGGAAGTGAAAAGTTATTCGCAACCGTTATGTCACCGTTTTTAAGATAGTAAAGCGGGGTTGCAGTCGAAACAACGTCCGCACCGACGTTTGCAAAAAGCGGAAGTGACGATGCCGAGTGGTTTACCGCAGTGTTGGCGGGCACCCATTTTGTCATATATCCAGAGAAGGATAAAAACAAAAAGATTCTGCCTGCAAGCGCGGGGTTTACAATGTTTTTACCAAGACCGCCGTAAAGCATCTTTACAACAAGGATAGCAAATGCAGAGCCGATAACCGAAAGCCATACGGGCGCGGAAACAGGAAGGTTAAAGCCCAGAAGCATACCCGTAACTATCGCGGAAAGGTCTGTCACAGACTGCTTTTTCTTAAATATGAGATTGTACAAAAATTCAAATAAAACGCAGGAAAGAACACTTATTCCGACAATTACAAGGGCACGGAAGGAAAAAAAGATAACAGACGCGATAAGCGCGGGGGTAAGTGCTATTATAACGTCACGCATGACTGTCTGCGTCGTTTTCGTGTCCTTGATATGCGGAGAGGGTGTTACGTAATAAAGTCCGCTCATTTTTTTGCCGCCTCCCTCTTTCTTTTATCTATTACCGTCTGCTTTGACAGACGCATATACTGTACAAGCGGTATTTTTGCGGGGCAGATATAAGAGCAGCTGCCGCACTCAATACAGTCTGCAATGCCGAGTTTTTCGCACTGATCAAAATCGCGCAGCTTTGTATACATCGCGATATAGTTGGGTGTAAGATGCATGGGGCAGGCGCCGACACAGCTGCCGCAACGGATACAGCTTGCATTTTCATCATCAGGCACTTCACTTTCGGTAAAGCAAAGAAGTCCCGACGTGCTCTTTACAACAGGCGGAAGCAGTGAATACTGTGCAGTACCCATCATAGGACCGCCGACAACTAGCTTTTTAGTTTCTTCTTTAATACC
>JAZPZR010000144.1:0-8872 GCA_045544795.1 Eubacteriales bacterium | reverse complement strand
TTCGGGTATGAACCGAATGCTCTAGCCAACTGAGCTATGCCGCCATCTCCCGCACCAAAAGTGATCTTTTTGTGGGACGGTTATTATAATACATCATAAATAATAAAAAGTCAACACTTTTTTTGCTTTTTTTGAAAAATTATTTTTAGTTTACATTTTTTCCGTATTATGCTATAATTGATTGATATAAAAACAAGGAGAATGATATATTGATTCCTTTCAACAAACGGTCCTTGATCCTTGCGCCAATGGCAGGTATTACCGATAGCGGCTTTCGGAAAATATGCCGTAAATACGGTGCTGACGTAACTGTTTCAGAAATGGTCAGTTCAAAAGGCATATTTTACGGAGACAAAAAAACGAATGCATTATTAAAATATGACGAGCAGGAATGTCCGATAATTATACAGATTTTCGGGCATGATACAGAGTGTATGAAAAAAGCAGCCGAGTACGTTTCATCGTTTTACTCCCCCATTGCAATTGATATCAATATGGGATGTCCTGCTCCTAAAATATTTCAGAATGGCGACGGTTGTGCGCTCATGAAAAATCACAGGCTTGCATACGACGTTATTCAATCAGTAAAGAGCAATACCGATCTTCCTGTCAGCGTTAAATTCAGAGCAGGAATAAATGAAAACAGTATTTGCGCAGTTGAATTTGCAAAAACATGCGAACAGGCGAAAGCGGATTTTATTACGGTACATGGCAGAACAAGAGAACAGTTTTACAGTGGGCAAAGTGATAAAAATATAATACGTGACGTCGTAAACGCTGTATCAATTCCCGTAATTGCAAACGGAGACGTTTTTGACAAAGCATCGGCTGATGATATACTTGAATACACAGGTGCACACAGCGCTATGATCGGCCGTGCATCACTTGGTTTACCGACAGTTTTTTCTAAAATCAAAGGTATTGAAATAACCGATTCTATTTTTGATATAGCACTTGAGCATCTTTCGCTTATATGCCTTGATAAGCCTGAGCAAGTTGCGGTAAAAGAATTCAGAAAACATCTTATATGGTATTTTAAAGGAATCAGAAATGCAGCTGAATATAAAAGAGTTGCAAGCTGTGTTGTTACCGTCTCCGACTGTAAAAAACTTCTTGAATCAGTAAAAAAAGATAACAGCGGTATATGATCTGTTTTTCATAACATACTAAACGTAAGTGAGGTGTGTTTATGGAAACAGAAAAAACAAACGACGAATCAATCAAAGAGTACGGAAAAGTCAAAGCAGAAAGCGGTATTGAAGCAATCACAATAATCGGTCAGATAGAAGGACACTTTGTAATAAACGACCAAAGCAAAACCACAAAATATGAGCATATCATTCCGATTCTTGCAGATATCGAACAATGCAAGGAGATAAAAGGCGTGATATTTCTTATAAACACAGTTGGCGGTGACGTTGAGGCAGGACTTGCGATTGCTGAAATTATAGCATCAATGTCAAAGCCGACAGTTTCTGTTGTTCTCGGCGGCGGTCATTCTATAGGTGTACCTATTGCAGTTGCCGCAAAAAAATCGTTTATTGTGCCCAGCGCCACAATGACTATTCATCCGGTCAGAACAAACGGTGTTGTAATCGGCGTCCCGCAAAGCTTTAACAATTTTGAGAGAATGCAGGACAGAATCACAAAATTTGTCGTTTCTCATTCCAAAATCAGCGAAAGACGTTTTAATCAGCTTTTGCAAAACGTCGGTGAACTTGTCACAGACGTCGGCACAACTCTTGATGGAAACATGGCAGTAGAAGAAGGCTTGATTGATGCTGTCGGCGGTCTAAGCGATGCAATTAAAGCGGTTAAAAAAATGAAAAACAAGGATTTCAAAAATGATAATTAATTTTAGTGAAATAACTAAATATTTTGGTTCGGAACAGATTTTAAAAGGCAGCAGCGGCATAGTTGATGAAAATTCAAGAATCGGTATTATTGGCGCAAACGGTGCAGGAAAAACTACACTTCTGAACATTCTTTCTCAAACGCTTGATTATGATGACGGAACACTTTATATAAATCCGTCTGTCAAAATCGGTTATCTAAGACAAAACAGTCTGACTGACAGTAACTTAACCGTGCTTGAAGAAGCACAAAGCGTATTTAAAAAAGAAAAAGAAGCAATAAAACGAATTTCCGAAATAGATTTGAATGTCCCGGATGCAAAATACGAATACGACAAACTCCTATCTTTTATAAATTCGCGAGATGCATACAACTGCGACGTAAGGATAAACAGTATTTTAAACGGCATGGGATTTGACGATTCTGTTAGAGATCAAAAAGTTTGCGATCTCAGCGGAGGAGAAAAAACAAGGCTTTCAATTGCGAAATTATTGCTCACCGACTGCAACGTATTATTTCTTGACGAGCCTACAAACCATCTTGATTTTATCACATGTACCTGGCTTGAAAATTATCTTTCGACGTTTAAAGGCGCGGTAATAAGCGTCACACATGACAGATACTATCTTGACAAGGTCTGTGATACCATATGGGAGATGGAATTCGGAAAAATCACCGAATACAAGGGTAATTATTCTTTTTTTAAAACCGAAAAGAGAGCAAAACTCGATTATTTACAAAAAAAGTACGACGAGTATATTGAACGACAGGCGAAGCTTAAAGACTACGTCGCAAGAAACCTTGTACGCGCTTCGACCTCAGCAATGGCAAAAAGCCGCCGAAAAGAGCTTGAAAAAATGGAAGAGGTACTTCCGCCTTCTGAATATAACAAGCAGATACATATCGGATTTCACTTTGATAAAAAAAGCTGGTTTGACGTATTAAAAATAACCGATCTGTCCTTATCTGTTGAAGATAAAGAATTATTCAGCGGGCTTTCTCTTGATATCAAGGCAGGAAGCAAGGTTGCAATAGTCGGAGAAAACGGAACCGGAAAAACAACTCTTTTTAAAGCACTTTGCGGTAATCACAGTGATTATAGCGGCAGAATAAGCTGGGGAAAAGAAGTATCAATAAGTGTGTTTGAACAAAATCATATCTATGATAACCCCGATAAAACAGTCATAAACGAGCTTTGGGACCACTTCCCCACCATGATCGAACAGGACGTACGTTCGCGTCTTGCCATGCTTTTATTCAGCGGTGACGACGTATACAAAAAACTATCCGAAATATCGGGCGGTGAGTCGGCAAGATTACAGCTTGCAATACTTTCGCTGTATAAAAACAACACCTTACTGTTTGACGAGCCGACAAATCATCTTGATATGATGAGCAAAGAACAGCTTGAAAATGCACTACTTGATTTTGGCGGCACGCAGTTTGTTATATCGCATGACAGATATTTCCTTAATACCGTGCCGGATATTATAGTTTATCTTTCAAAAGAAAAGGTTATTGTCTTTAACGGAAAATTTGATGAATTCCAATCAAAATACAACGACCTTTCAGAAGAAAAAACAAAACCGCAAAAAAAGCAGTCGCCCCCTTCTAATTTTACAACCAAAGCCGACAGGGCGGCAGCTGCAAAAAAACGCAATGAAATATCATCAATAGAAAAGAGAATTGCACAGTTAGAAGCAGAAATAAAAGAACTTGAACAGATTATTTCAGACAATCCGACTGACTTTAAAAAAATAGAGCAAGCCTGTATCGAGCTTGAAGAAAAGAAGATGACAGTTGACGAATTGTCTGAAGAATGGTTGATGTTAACAGAATAAAAAATCATCATAGGCCGAAACCGACCTATGATGATTTTTTTAACCGCCGAGATACGCTTCTTTTACAGAATCACTTTGTGCAATTTCTGCACCTGTTCCCGAAAGAGCAATGGCGCCATTTTCCATTACGTACGCTCTGTGAGCAATTTTCAATGCCATATCAGCATTCTGTTCAACAAGAAGAATTGTTGTTCCTTCCTCGTTGAGTTCTTTGATCGTTCTGAAAATTTCCTCTACAAGAATAGGAGCAAGACCCATTGAAGGCTCATCAAGCATCAAAAGCTTGGGATGACCCATAAGCGCTCTGCCCATAGCGAGCATCTGCTGTTCACCACCCGAAAGAGTACCTGCAACCTGATTTTTACGCTCACCCAAACGGGGAAAACGCGTAAAAACTTTTTCAATATCTTCCTTGACTTCTTTTTTATTGTTATTAATATATGCACCCATAAGAAGATTTTCATATACTGTAAGTTCCTGAAAAACACGGCGTCCTTCGGGAACCTGAATCATTCCATGGTGTATATTTTTATGACAAGGCTTATGTGTTATATCCTGACCGTCAAAGATTACAGAGCCTGATTTTATCGGAATAAGACCGATTACACTTTGCATTGTGGTGGTCTTTCCTGCACCGTTAGCACCGATAAGTGTAACGATTTCTCCTTCGTTAACGTCAAAGGAAATGCCTTTAAGCGCCTGTATAACACCGTAAAACACCTTGAGATCTTTTACTTCTAATAATGCCATTTTATCCTCCGATATATGCCTTAATAACCTCAGGATCATTAAGCGCGGTTTTTGTATCACCCTGTGCAAGAACGGTACCGAAATTAAGAACGGTAACTTCATCACAAAGGCCGGCTACAAATTTCATATCATGCTCGATAAGAAGAACGGTAAGATCAAACTTATCTCTGATATACTTGACGATTTCCATGAGTTCTGCAGTTTCATTAGGGTTCATACCCGCAGCAGGCTCGTCAAGACAAAGAAGTTTGGGATTTGTCGCAAGAGCACGTGCAATTTCGAGTTTTCTTTGCTTACCGTAAGGAAGATTACAAGCGAGATTATTTCTCTCGTCTTCGAGATCAACGATTCTTAAAATCTCCTTTGCACGCTCACGCATTTTTTTCTCCGTCTTAAAATGAACGGGAAGTCTAAATATACTGGCAAAAACGCCGCATTTGAATTCGGGCTGATTGTGAAGACCGACAAGAACGTTTCTTATAACTGTCATATTGTTAAACAAACGAATGTTCTGGAAGGTTCTTGCAATGCCTTTGTGATTGATAACTTCCTGACTCTTGCCGGTAAGGTTTTCACCGTCAAGATAAAATTTTCCCGTCGTAGGCTTATAAACGCCTGTAAGCATGTTGAAGACTGTTGTTTTACCCGCACCGTTAGGGCCGACAAGACCGTAAAGCTGTTTTTCTTTGATCTCAAGATTAAGATTCTGAACAGCTTTAAGACCGCCGAACGATATGCCGAGATTTTCTGTTTTAAGAATTACTTTACTCATTATTTTGCACCCCTTTCAGTTTTGTCAGGAGTATAAGGAGAATTAACCTGAAGATCGGTCGAAAGAACCTCGTTCATCTCAATTTTTGTAGGTACGCGATCCCATTTAGCCTCATCGTCTGATACTTTCGTCGGATCATGAGCTTTCTTAAGAAGTTTGCCGATAATATTCTTAAAGTTATATTTTTCTCTGAAACTCTTGAGTGAAGGCGCATTATTATATATAACAATTACAATAAGGATAAGTGCGTAGAAAAAGTCCTGGAATACAGCGCTGTCACCTGTAAGAACTGTCTGTAATTTAACGTCAAGAAACGTAATGAGTGCAGCAGCAATAATTGAGCCGTTGATACTGCCCATACCGCCGAGTACAACCATTACAAGAATCTCAATCGAATAGTTATAGCTGAACTTGGTACTTTGTACGGTGAAATTACTGAAGCTGTATAAAACACCGGCAATTCCCGCAAAGAAAGAAGATATAGTAAATACAATAAGCTTATACTTTGTAACGTTGATACCTGTTGCTTTTGCAGCAATTTCATTATCACGGATTGACGTGATAGCTCTGCCGTGCTTTGATCTGATAAGATTCTGAACAACAGCAAGACAAACAAGAACAAGAAGAAGCGCATAAATGAAAAGAGTGTTCTTATCAAATCTCGGAGTTGAGAGACCGAGTGATCCGCCAAACGACTCGTTGCTTGAATTCATAAACAGCGAACGGACAATTTCACCGAAAGCAAGAGTTACAATCGCAAGATAGTCACCACGCAGACGAAGTGCGGGAAGTCCGATGATAGCACCGAAAAGCGCCGCAACAAGACCGCCGACTATAAGTGATATCAAGAGATTTAAAAAACCGTTGCCGAGAACAGGCTGAAGCAAAAGCGACGTTTTACCGCCAAGGTATGCTCCGACACACATGAAGCCTGCATGACCAAGTGAAAGTTCACCCAAAAAACCAACCACCATACTTAATGAAACAGAAAGAATAATGGCAATTGCAATTTTTTCAATTAGATATATATTTGAAGAAGACAAAGAACCGGTAAAAGAAACTACCGTTAAAAAGATAAGAAATGCTGCTACAACAATATAATTGACGTAGTGCTTCCATTTTATATTTTTAAACTTATTTGCCATTATACCTTTTCCCTCCTTTTCTTACCAAGTATGCCCGAAGGTCTTACAAGAAGGATAATAATAAGAATCAAAAACTCAATAGCGTCTGTATAGGGAGCAATTGCAGGGATCTTAAAAGAAATTGCCTCAATAATACCCATAAGAATACCGCCGACCATAGCGCCGGGAATTGAGCCGATACCACCGATGACCGCCGCAGTAAAAGCCTTGATACCGGGCATAGCACCCAATGTGTTTGACAAGCTGGGCGACTTCATAAGCATGAAAAAGCCTGCAAAAGCAGCAAGACCTGAACCGATCGCAAAAGTAATCATGATAATACCGTTTACGTTTATACCCATAAGCTGCGCTGCGCCCTTATCCTCAGAAACAGCAATCATAGCGCGTCCGACTTTTGTATATTTAACAAAAAGATTGAGGGCAATCATAATTGCAAATGAGCAAATAAGTGTTACAACGGTATAAACGGGCACTTTAAGGTCGCCGACAGTAATATTTCCAAGCTCACCTACAATAACCATTTTAGGTGACGAACCGAAAATTATCTGCGCAGTACTCTGTAAAAGATAGCTTACACCGATAGCGGTAATAAGTACAGCCAAGGGTGATGCACCGCGAAGAGGCTTATATGCAATTTTTTCAATCGTAACACCAAGTATAATACAGAAAATAATTGCTGCAACAAGACCTAATATCGGATTTCCCATCAATGACATCGTTACGTATATAACATAACCGCCCACCATGATGATATCACCGTGAGCGAAGTTGAGCATTTTAGCTATACCGTAAACCATTGTATAGCCAAGAGCGATCATCGCATATGTACCGCCGGAGCTCAAACCGTTTAATAAAGTTTCAATGATATTCATATAAACATTCCTATATTATTATGAGAATTTGCCGGCACAGAAAAATCTCTGCCGGCAAATATATTCATTTAGATAATCTAAAATTATTTTGTAGCTTCTTTAAGAACATACTTTACAGCGCCTTTTGCAACGTAACCGTTGTCTTCCCAAGTGATATTCTCACCTGTAACGCCTGAGTATGAGAAGTCGCCGGTAAACTGCTCTTTAAGAATCTCGCAAAGATCTGATGCACTGATTGTAACAGGGATCTCTTTGCCTGCATCGATAGCAGCCTTCATAGCATTGTAGATTGCGTAAACACAGTCATATGCAGAAGCACCGAACTGATTGAGTGTATCTGTACCGTATTTCTCTGTATACTTCTTAACGAACTCAGCAGCAGCACCCTCTTTAGCAGTTGAATCAAAGTGTGAAAGCATTGATACTTCCTGTGTGATTGAATTGATATCAAACTCACTTGTAAGACCGTCAAAGCCGTCACAACCATAGTATACTGCATCAGCAGCAACCTGATCCTTAGCCTGCGTCATGAAGATAGCAGCGGGTGTGTAGTAGATAGGCATAAAGATAAACTTGCAATCTTTAAGTGTGCTTATCTGTGTAGAGAAGTCAGTAGCATTTGCATCGGTAAATACTGTCTCAACTGTTTTGATAGAAGAGTCAAGATTGCTCTTGAACTGATCGTAAATACCTGTTGAGTAAGCATCGTCTGACTTGTAGAAGATACCGATTTCTGTAAGACCAAGACCGTTTACGTAATCTGCAGCAACTTTACCCTGATTACCGTCAGCAAAGCACATCTGGAAACCGTTAGCGTTTGCAGGGATCTTATCACCCGAAGCAGAAGGTGTAAGGAAGAATACGTTATCCTCAACTGAAAGGTTTGTGAACTCAAGTCCGGGGCCGGTTGTTACGGTACCGAGTGATACCTGCATACCCTGCTCAAGCATTGATGAGTAGTTTGTTGAAACCTTTGTAGGATCGTGTGTGTCATCAGTTGCAATGAACTTGAATGTCACACCGTTAAGACCGCCTGCAGCATTGATTTCATCAATAGCCATCTGAGCGGACTGCTGTACAGCAACGCCGTAAACAGCTGCGGGGCCTGTGAGAGGACCCGATACACCGATTACATACTCGGTGTTGTCTTTTGTATAGTTAGGCTTACCGCATGATGCAACGCTGAGCACCAAAACAACGGCCATAACTAAACAAAGAAGTTTTGTAAACTTTTTCATTGTCTTTCCTCTTTCTCAAAATATATTTATTTATACAGCTTTAACTGAATAAATACAAAAAATAAACAATTTGTAAATATAATAATGCAATAATGTTGAAATGTCAAGACTTTTTATCATTTTATCACTTTAAACAGCTAAATTTTTTAATGGGCGAAGCAAATAATTGCTTCGCCCATATGCGTTATGCCATTTTTTCCGAAAGTTTTTCTCCACCGAGAATATGGAAGTGAAGATGAAAAACAGTCTGACCGCCAAACTCATTACAGTTTGAAACGACCCTGAAGCCCTGTTCAAGCTTGTATTCTTTTGCAAGCTTTACAATTACTTCATAAATATGAGCTACAATAGCACTGTTATTTTCGTCAATATCAAGAATTGTCGGAATATGAGCCTTAGG
>JAZPZR010000143.1:0-3173 GCA_045544795.1 Eubacteriales bacterium | reverse complement strand
GTGTAACCGTCTTCTGTACATGTAGCATCCTTGCCCTCAACGTCAACGAGATCGTGAGATGCGGGGATTACTTCGTAGCCTTCCTTGTAGTCACATACTGTACAAGCCTTGTGAGCTGTGTAGCCGTCTTCTGTGCAAGTAGCGTCCTTGCCCTCAACGTCAACGAGATCGTGAGAAGCAGGGATAAAGCCGTCGCCTGCGAGCCATGCTTCGAGATCCTCGATAGCAACTGTGCCGTCTGCATCCTCAAAGTAGAGACCGCAGTCTTCGTCTGCACATACGTAGTATGCCTTATGACCGTCTGTTGTACATGTTGCTTCAACTGCAGGAACCTCTGTGAGATTGTGCTTGGGAGCATCTGCAATAACTACAGTGTAGGTGTCACCCTCAACTGTGCCGTCAGGTGAGTAAACAGTAGCTGTAAACTCAAGACCTGTAACTGCTGCTTCTGTTACAACAGTAGGATTGTCGTAATCGGTGTAAACCTTATCGCCAATCGTGTACTTGATAAGGTTGTGTGACGGGTTATTGATAAGCTGTGACAAACGAACCTTATACTGATAGGTCGTAACGCCTTCATCATCAGTTGCAGTTCTGTCTTCCCAACCTGCAGCCTCAAGTGTAGCTGTGACGGTCTTTGCTTCTTCGTCGATAACAACGCCCTCAGGAGCTGTCATATCATCATAAATTACGTCAAGCGCGATAGCACCTGCTGCGTCAAGCTTGAAGCCGGGTTTTGCAGTAAATACGCCGTAGCCTGTGTCGAGATTTTCCTCTGTAATCATTGAGAAATCTGTGCCGAAGAACGCAGTTCTGTCAGCAACTGCTGCATTAACGTCCTCAACGTAGTTTGCAAATACGAGGTTGTCTTCAATAGTATAATTGAATGCAACGGGAACGTTAGAGCTGTTTGAGCACTGGAGAAGGATGTTTCTGTTACCTGAGTTGATAACGTTACCTGTGATAGTGATATCGCAGTTAATTGTAGCGTCGTGACCTGATACTCCGTATGCCCAGAAGAGATTATACTGTCTTCTTGCAAGCTCGCCATCTGAATTTGTATACTCGCTACCCTCAAGATAGTTATCAACGATGTTGATCTCTGAGAATGACTTGGGATAGAAGTAAAGGAGATTGTCAGTAGAGCCTGATGTGTGGCCGATACCGCCGGTGATGATGTTGTTTTCAAACGTAATTGAGTTTGAATAGCCCTCAGGAAGAGCGTTAGCAACTGAACCGTAGTTATCACCGGGAAGTCTCATACCCTCAAAGTGCCAGCCTGTTGTGCTTGACGTATTAAGGAGACATGAGTTTTTAAGTGTAAAGCTTGAATTCTTAGCTGAGTTCTTAGCAAATACTGCCCACTCGTTAAATGCACTTGTTGCGCAGTCAACGTAGAGACCGTCAAACTCAACTGTTGCATACATCGGCTCACCGATAAGGCGGGCTGTTACACCTTTGCCTGTAGTTGCATCGTAAATCGGGATATTTACGTGCATGTTCTTTACTGTAAGTGAATCTGTCTGATCACAGTTATCTCTAAGCTGAGCCGTGTTAGAGGTATGGAAGAGATATTTTGTGTTACCGCCGGATGCTGCACCAACAGTAAGATTCTCACCTGTGAAGAGAGTATTCTCAAAGTGGAGATCGAGATTGTCGCCGATCTTTCTTGACCAATCCTGTACCTGACCTGTGATGTTAAAGCCGTACATACCAACCTTGCCTGTCATGCCGGCAGTGATAACAACGTTTTTAACCGATATCTTGTTTAATTCGTATGCTGCGTTGTAGCCCCAGCCCGCACCGTGTGTGGATGAAGCATTACCGAGACCGTCGGTAACGTTGGGGTTAACGTTGTAGTTCTCTGTATAGAGATTGATAGAGCGGTTAGGAGTAAAGTCTGAACCCTTTGTCCATGACTTAACGAGAACGTCAAGTGCATCTGTATCAGAAAGATTTGCAAATACGTTTACACCTACTACGAATGCGTAGGGAGTGCCCTGCCAGGTTGCGTAGTAAACAGTGTCTGTTGAAAGTGTTGCAACGCTTTCGTCAATAAGTACAGCGTCTGCACCGAAGTAACCCTCTTCAAACTGATAATCCTCTGCAAATACGAGGGGATCAAATGCTGTGACAGATACTTCGTATGTACGTGAATAGCCGTTTGCCTCAACTGTGAGGTAGTAAACCTGAAGTGCCTGTGTAAAGGTTGCGCTGTCGATAACGTCAATAACGTTTTCGCCTGCAGCGTCTGTTGACCAGAAGTAAGTTGCGTCGTAATTTCTTGCGTATACTTCAACTTCCTCTGTTGTGCCCTCTCTCATATCAAATGAGATCTTAGCTGCGCCGTTGTTGATAACGAGATTTTCAACGCTGCCGCCTGAGATATCGTCGATATAGTAGTCTGAACCGTAGTAGGTCAGATCCTCGTCGATATACCACTCAGCCTCGCCCATGTCAGCATGCCACTCACCGACTGTGCCGTTTAATGAAGAGGTGTAGAAGCCTTCCTCGTATACGGGGTTGTTTTCGCCCATTTTCCAGTCAACAAAGAGGTCGCCGAAGCCGTACATCTTGTTGCCTGTAACGGTGATGTTGCCGATAAGCTTGTTGTCTGCATCACAAACAGCATTATTTGTGTTAAGACCAAAGCCTGTCTGATTTTCTGTAGAAGCATATACTGTGTTGTCAGTAAAGGTAAACGAATTAAGCGCACCTGTTGCAACACCGCCGAAGTTAGGTCCGCCTACCTTGTAGAATATGTTGTTTGTTACTGTGAAGTTATAGTTGTGGTCGTCGTCTGTAAACTTACCTGTTGTGTTTCTGTCACCGTCGTAGGTAACACAAGCAGCCGCGTAGCCTGAATTATTTCTGAAGATAGAGTTCATGATGGTAACGTCAAAGTTGTAGTTTGCCTTGTTACCCTTGAAGAACGCGATAACGTCTCTGTTTCTCTGTGCTGCAACGTGGTCGCAGTATACGTTATCAAGAACAACTGTGTTTGCAGAGTTCTCGTGAAGTATCTGGTTTGTTGTAGCAAGCTTGATAAAGAAGTTTCTGAAGGTTACAGAGTCGTTGATGATCTTACCTGCATCAAAATTCGTCTGGTTGCCGGTTCTTGTGTTTGTACCTGTGTAGATCCAACCGTTATCAAAGCCTGAATTTGCTTCGTT
>JAZPZR010000142.1:0-2390 GCA_045544795.1 Eubacteriales bacterium | reverse complement strand
GGTATAAATACCCATATCTTTCGATTGATCATTTGAAAATGGGGCTTATTCGCAGTAATTACACTGATCTAACACCGACTAGTGATGATAAGGCTATTACAGATTATCTGTGGCCGATCGTTTGTGAAATTATCAAAACAGCTATTGAAAACGATCAGAATTTAATTGTCGAAGGTTGTTATATACCGTTTGATTGGAAAAAGTATTTTACAAATGTTTATCTTAATAATATAAGGTATTACTGTCTTATTATGAGCGAGGATTATATTTTAAATAATTTTTCAAAAATAAAATCCTATGCAAGCTTGATTGAAAACAGACAGGATGATTCTGATTGCACAATTGAATCGGTGCTTTCTGACAATAAATATATTTTGTACAACGCTAAAAAATACGGTGTAAATTATATTCTTATTGATAAAGACTATGATGTGATCAGCCATATAAATATTTAGAAATCGGAGTAATTAAATGGATTCTTTTATTTTTGCAATTAATGCAGTTTTACCGATCGTTATAACCGTTCTTATCGGATATGTATTAAAAAGAATCGGGATAATGAACGATACGTTTTCAAAATCTGCAAATAAGCTTGTTTTTAAACTGTTTCTCCCTTCGATGCTGTTTTTAAACGTATTTAAAATAAATAATTTTTCTTTTTCTGATGTCGGTTATATTTTTTACGTTGTTGCGGCAGTTGTAATGATATTTATATTGGCAATTCCGCTTGTAATTGCTGTGACAAAGAAAAATGAGCGTAGGGGAGTATTGCTACAATGTTGCTTTCGGTCGAATTTTGCTTTGATCGGAATACCGATAGCACAATCATTGTTCGGTGATGAAGGAGTGGTCGTTGCCACTTTGTTATCAGCTGTAGCAATACCGCTTTTTAACATCCTGGCAGTAATCAGCCTTTCAATATTCAGTTCGGAAAAAAGCTGCTTCAGTATTAAAAAGGTACTTCTCGATATTATAAAAAATCCTCTTATTCAGAGCATTTTTGCGGGACTCCTTGCATTAATTATCAAAAACGTATTCGGTTATATTGATTTTACTTTTGAATCAACGCCGATTTACAAGGTGTTACAGTACCTTTCGTCTGTTGCAACACCAATGTCACTTTTGGTTTTAGGTGCACAGTTTGAATTTTCCGCAATTAAAACTCTGAAAAAAGAAATAGTGTTCGGCACGGCTTTCAGGGTTGCCGTTGTTCCGCTTATGGCAATTGGAACTGCGCTTTTGCTCGGTTGCTTTGACGGCGCACATTTTGCCGCTTTTATTGCAGTGTTTGCAACTCCGGTTGCGGTTTCAAGTGTTCCCATGTCACAGGAAATGGGCGGAGACGTATCACTTGCGGGTCAGCTTGTAGTCTGGACAACTATTTTCTCGTCACTTTCGGTTTTTGTCTATTCTTTTGTGCTTAGTCTTTTAAATGTTTTTTGAGGTAAATATGTATATAAAAGGTTTGCAAAAATTAACTCTTCTTGATTATCCCGAAAAAATGGCTTGTACCGTTTTTACTGCGGGATGTAACTTTAAATGTCCGTTTTGCCATAATGCATCGCTTGTCTTTAACCGTGATGATGACAGAATATCCGAAGATGAATTTTTTGGATTTTTAAATAAAAGAATCGGTGTTATTGACGGTGTCTGCGTTACGGGCGGGGAGCCGACGTTACAAAAAGATATAGTACAATTTATTTCTAAAATCAAAGAGTTGGGCTTTTTAGTGAAGCTTGACACAAACGGATACAGGCCTGACGTACTTAAATATCTTGTCGATAATAAAATGATCGATTACGTCGCAATGGATATAAAGAATTGTAAAGAGAAATACGCAGTTACTGCAGGTATTGATAATCTTGATATTTCTCTTATCGAAGAAAGCGTCGATTATCTTTTGGCTGATGCTGTTGATTATGAATTCAGAACTACTGTTGTAAAAGAATATCACACACCTGATGACTTTATTAAAATAGGTGAGTGGCTTGCAGGTGCAAAAAGATATTTTTTACAGGGATTTATTGATTCGGGAGACCTCATATGTCAAGGTTTGGGCAGTTATGATAAAAATGACATGGAAAATTTGGTCAAATTGATCAAACCCCGCATACCGTCTACGTTTACGAGAGGAATTTAACACAATATATTGGTTTTTAGCACTTTAGCGTAGCATATATTGTGTTAAAAGGTGTTGACAAAAACTATATATCGTATTATACTTGTCTTGCTAATTTAAAATTCATGCAGGAGGGATACTATGTATACAGTATTAAAACGTGACGGTAAGATCATAGATTTTGATCTTCAAAAAATTTCTGAAGCAATTACCCTTGCTTTCGAGGCACAGGAGAAACAGTATAATACAAACATTATTGATTTTCTTGCTC
>JAZPZR010000141.1:0-5327 GCA_045544795.1 Eubacteriales bacterium | reverse complement strand
TAACGCGTGATACAACCTCTATCTTACCGCCCCACTCATAATGCTTTTTAAGTGATTCCTGTCTGATATCCATTGTAGTGATCTCCTATATTATGCTTCCCAAGGGAATTTGTAGTCGAGCTTAAGCTCGTCGCGAACTGCGTTGAACTCTGCCTGAACTGACTCGTTTATCGGAACGCCGTCCTTACGTGCAAGGCGGATCTCATACTCCTTCTCGCCTGCGGTGTAGATTCTCTCAGCACCGGGAGCCTTTTTAGCGCCGCGTACTTCACGGATGATGTCGCCTGCTTTTTTACGGCATACGTCTTCGCCGAGGAAGTGGTCTGTATCGATTGCGATAAAGAAGTGACCGAGATGGAAGGGAACCTTCTCACCGTTCTCGCCCTTGCCTGTAAGAGCCTTACCGTAGCTGCCGTCCTGAAGAACAGCTGAAAGAAGCTCAACAAACATAGCAAAACCGTAGCCCTTGTAGCCTGCCTGTTCCTCTGTAGGTCCGCCGAGTGTGCAAAGGGCAGCCTCACCCTTTGCCATTGTAGCAAGAGCGTCAGCAGAAGTACCTACGTACTCGTTACCGTCAACACCGATAAGCGCGCCCTTCGGAGCATCCTTACCGATACGAGCGTAGTACTCAAGCTTACCGTTCTGGTAGGTAGAGGTTGCCGCGTCAAAGTTAAAGTCAAACGGCTCGTCTGTAGGAACGCCGAGTGTCAGCGGGTTTGTACCGAACATACCCTCAACACCGAAGGTGGGGGCAACTGTCGGGCGGGCGTTTGTACCTGTCATACCGATACAACCCTCAGCCGCTGCCATTGATGTGTAGTAGCCTGCGATACCGTAGTGGCATGAGTTACGTACAACTACCATACCCATACCGTATTCCTTAGCCTTTGCAATAGCCATTTTCATAGCCTTGTAGCCGATAACCTGGCCCATGCCGTCATGACCGTCAACAACTGCTGTTGTGGGAGTTTCTTTGATAACGTCGAAGTTTGTAACTGCGTTCTGGATGCCTGCCTTGATTCTGTCAAGGTAAACGGGCTTGAAGCGGTTAACACCGTGTGACTCAATACCTCTCTTGTCCGACTCAAGAAGTACGTCTGCGCAGATCTCTGCATCTTCTCTGGGAATACCGTAACCAACAAAAGAGTCAATTACGAAGTTTGTGATTGTTTTCCAATCGACTACGTGCTTTGCCATTGTAAAAGTCCTCCAAAAATTAAAATTTACACAAAAAAAGAGCGCACTAAACCAAGCGGTCAAGTGACACTCTCTTCTCTCACGTGTTTTTACCGTATATTATTATATGAAAGATTGCAAAATTTGTCAATAGTTTTTTGCTGAGACAGTTAAATTGTGGTTTGTCGGTGAGTTAAACCTAGGCTCCCTTGCCTAAAGGGAGCTGTCGAGCGTATGCGAGACTGAGGGATTCAAATATGCAAAAATCATGTTTTTACTTGGGTTTCTACGTAAAAACTATATCCCTCCACCGAGCAAGCTCGGTCCCCCTCCCTTTAGGCAAGGGAGGCTTTTTCAACTCTACAAACTACAATTTAAATGAATTGGGCTACGCCTATGAATTGAACTGCGTTCATGAATAGGCTTCGCCATGAATTGTGCGGTGATACCGCACGTTAAAAACAAAGTGATGTGATACTCACTTTGTTTTTGTGGGAAGCCAGGCGGCGTATTTTACGCCCCAGTCGCGACCTGCATGGCCGTAGTCGATAACGTTAAACGAGCCGCCGTCCTTTGTGGGAATCTTAAACTCGCACTGCTTTAATATATCGTGCTCGTCTGAAGGTACTGCCTCAACTATACCGTTTTTATCAAGTATATCGACAGGCGCATCAACGTCAACTCCAAGTCTTCCGTCCGTTGCAAGCACGATAGGACCGCGTGTGAGCGCCGCATGGTACATGGCGGTAGGTGACTGGAACCACTTTCTGCCGACAACGTACTGCTCGCGCCACTTGATATCAACAAACACGAAATCCTCAGGGTTTGATACGGGTCTGTGCATTCTTACCCGCATATCGAGTGCAACCTCGATCTTATCGCCGTCATTCCATGCGCGGTTTATTACCGTCTGCCACGGTGTGACCGCGATCTCCTCACCGTTTACGGTAACCTTTGTATTTTCACTCCATGACGGAATACGGAGCGCTATCTCAAACTGCTCCTGCTTTTCAAGTGAAAGCGTGACAGTCACCCTGTCACCGACAGGATATGCGGTATCTGTCGTAAGCGTAAGACTGTTTGCCTGCGGTGTCGAGGTTCTGACAGTACCCGGTATAAAGAGGTTGATCGCAACGCCGTCTTTATAAAGCATGGTCGTGATCCTGTGAGCACTGCCGATACCTGCAGAGGCTATACACGCGCAACAGCCGTAATAATGGTCGTCCGCCATATACTGAAAACCGCCGATGCCCTGACCGCGATAGTCGGGCAGGGTAGAGGAATAACTGTCAAAGGGCAGTGCCTCAAGCACCGCATCCGGCTTTTTGTAGTCCTCATGCACGATCTTTGTCTGTACCACGTCATTTGTATTGAACGCGCCGAGGTATGCGTTGTAAAGCGCAGTCTCGTAGAACTCCGCGTAC
Organism: Eubacteriales bacterium; assembly: GCA_045544795.1. Lineage (GTDB taxonomy): Bacteria > Bacillota > Clostridia > Oscillospirales > QAKW01 > RGIG9041. The sequence goes on along the minus strand of JAZPZR010000141.1, from coordinate 2,727 downwards.
CTCACGTCTCCTGTAAGCATTATTATCTGGTGGCAGAACTTCATCCAGGTAACAGTAACGCAGGTCTCAAGCATAACTCTTTTTATCGGCGTGTCCCACTGACGCATAGCGCCGTGGTCAAAATACTCGTGCGTGTAACCGCTTCCGCCCGTAATGACAATTTCACTGTCTGCAACACGGCGGGCAAAGTTGACTACCGCCGTCTTGTATTTCTTATCACCCGTCACTCTGTAATACTCAAGCACACCCTCAAAGAAGGATATCATTTCATACGCCTTTGTGATGGGGTACTGATAGGGGTCTGTAGTATCTTCAAGCGCAAGGTCGATAAGGTTTGCAACCGAGGTACCGCCCCGCTCTACGATGTATGCCGCAAAATCAAAATACTCTTTTTTGCCTGTAAGCATGTAAAGTCTTACTACAGGCTCAAGAATTGATGACGAGTTAAGTCCGCGCCAGCTGTCCGATGCATCGTTGATTTCAAGAAAGCCGTCCTGCCTGTCACCGATGCGCTCTACTATGTAATCGAGCATACCGCACATAAATTTAATGATACGTGCGTTAAGCTCCTCATCGTCCGACACTTCCATAAAATACTGGAGTGCGAGAAGAACGTACTTTCTCGACCACATATCCCATGAGAAAAACTCTTTTTCCCTGCCAAACGACGAAACGCGTCCGTCCTCTTCGGCAACTGTCAGCATATCCTCGACAGAGGCGCGCAGTACCTTGTATAATTCGGGGTCGCGGGTGTAGGAGTATACCCACGATGCGCCGCGCATCATTTTACCCCAGTACTCACCGCGCCAGCCGCCGTTTATATCGCCCTTACTCCGAAACTGCTCGACAAAGCGCGCCCACAGGACAGAGTCCATAAGCTGACGCTCCGTGGTAAACCTGTACATCCAGTCAACGATTCCCGAAAACTTGCACTGCATGTTTTCGTCGGTAAACATTGCGTCGGTTTTAAGTCTGTAGCTGTTTACGGTGTTATCATTATAGATCTTTCGCATTTTTATCTCCTATTTATCAATGCCGCAGCATTTTTTGTATTTCTTACCGCTGCCGCAGGGGCAGGGGTCGTTTCTGCCTATCTTTTCTTTGTTGACAACAGTTTTTTTGGTAACGTTTTCACCGCCGTGCGATGCCGTCGCGTCCTTTGCAACCTCCTCACGCTGAAGGTCTTCTTCACGGCGTACTACGAGTGACAGAATACCCGAAACCGTATCTCTACGTATTTCCTGCGTCATCTGATTGAATATATCAAAGCTCTGGAACTTGAATTCCTCTGCAGGATTGCGCTGACCGTATGCCGCAAGTCCGATTCCGCGCTTGAGCTCATCCATATCGTCGATATGGTCCATCCAATGTCTGTCGACCGAGCGGAGCATGATAACGCGCTGTGCCTCGGCGAAATCGTCACCAAGAATTTCTTTTTGTGCATCAAGCTTATCAAGAAACGCCTTTTCAACCATCTCGGCTACCGTGTCAGGCTCTTCGTTGCCTTCAAACTCAACTGTGGCAAAGGGTGCGATTTTCTCCGTAAGACCCTTGTAGTTCCAGAGGTTCATGTCCTCTCCGCTGACGTACTCGGATGCAACGTCCTCCGCAATATCTGACACCATGTTGCGTATGGTGTCGGAAATATCCTCACCGTCAAGCACCTTTTTACGCTGATTGTAAATAATCTCACGTTGCTTGTTCATAACGTCGTCATACTCAAGCACGTTCTTTCTGCGCTGGAAGTTGAGACCCTCTATCTTTTCCTGCGCGCGCTCGATAGTGCCGGTGAGCACCTTGTTTTCTATCGGCATATCCTCAGGCACCTTGAGTGTGTTCATAACGGCAGTTACCCTGTCACCGCCGAAAAGACGCATAAGGTCATCCTCAAGCGAGAGGAAAAAGCGTGTGTCACCCGGATCGCCCTGACGCGCCGCACGTCCGCGAAGCTGATTGTCTATTCGTCTTGACTCGTGACGCTCTGTACCGATAATGAACAGACCGCCCGCGTTTTTAACGCGCTCCGCCTCGTCCTTTATCTCTTCTTTGAATTTATCGTGAAGCTCGGTATACGTCTTTCTCGCTTCGATTATCTCTTCGTTATCCGTCTCTGCAAAGCCGGTCGCCTCGTTTATAAGCTCTGACGTGTAGCCGAGCTTTGCCATCTTGTCCTTAGCCAGAAACTCCGCATTACCGCCAAGCACGATATCGGTACCGCGTCCCGCCATGTTGGTAGCGATCGTTACCGCGCCCTCTTTACCTGCCTGCGCAACGATAGACGCCTCTTTTTCATGATGCTTTGCGTTGAGTATCTGATGCTTTATACCGCGCTTTGTCAGAAGCTTTGACAAAAGCTCACTCTTTTCAATAGAGATAGTACCGACAAGCACCGGCTGACCCTTTTCGTGACACTTTGCTATCTGGTCGATAACCGCCGAAAACTTGCCCGCCTCTGTCTTATACACGCTGTCGGGGTGGTCGACACGGATATTGGGCTTGTTTGTGGGAATTTCCACAACGTCGAGCATGTAGATGTGACGGAACTCGTCCTCTTCGGTAAGCGCGGTACCCGTCATACCCGAAAGCTTGCCGTAAAGTCGGAAATAGTTCTGAAGCGTTATCGACGCGTAGGTCTTTGACTCCTTCTCGACCTTTACGTGCTCTTTTGCTTCAATTGCCTGATGCAGTCCCTGATTAAGTCGGATCGTAGCCATGTCGTTCTGTGAG
>JAZPZR010000140.1:0-2154 GCA_045544795.1 Eubacteriales bacterium | reverse complement strand
GCCAAAAATCTTATTTCTTCATTCTATTCAATTTCAAAAGAATATATTATAGCGGGCGGATAATCTATATGAAAAATATTTATTATAAATACTTAAATAACAAATACGTAATCGTAATAATGGCATGTGTCGGAATATTATGTATAATTTTATCATATACATTCTCAGACAGAAAAGAAATAAGCGATAACGTATTTTCTGAATATGAATATATTAAACAACTTGAAACAAGGACTGCCGAGCTCGTTTCATCTATTGACGGAGCAGGGGAGTGCGTTGTAATGATAAATTATGATACGTCTGTGGAATCAGTCTACGTTACGGAAAATAAAAAATCTTATGATAATAATCAAACAGAAAACCGCGGTGAGAGTGAAGACAACGTTTTAACCATGACCGACGGCGACGGAAACCAGTCGGCTCTTATCAAAAAGAAAATAATGCCGAAAATAAGCGGAGTTACCGTAGTATGTGACGGTGGTAATAATAAATCTGTTCAGACCAACGTAATAAATGCTGTAAGCATATTACTGGACATCGGGTCAAATAAAGTGTGCGTAATTGCAAAAGCAAATTAAATAGAAACAGGGAGAATTTTTTATGAAAGTAAATAAAAAACAAATTGTTATGCTGGTGCTGTCACTTATTGTATGTGTTGCTGTATATCTTAATTGGAAGTTTATACAAACCGATACAATTGATGATAACGTAAGTGTAAGCAACGAAAATCCCGAACAGGGTACCGAAGGGGAAGAAGTAAAAAAATTAGGTGAAGCACAATATGTTTCATCCGTTGTTGAAGATACGGATGAATATTTTACAGGCTCAAGGCTCACAAGACAACAGTCAAAGGATAAGGCAATCGAACTTCTTGAAAGTGTTGTAAATAATGAATCCTCAAGCGCGGCGTCGATTGAAAAGGCAAATGCGGAAATAACCGAAATTGCTGCACAGACCGAGCTTGAAGGAACGGTGGAAAGTCTTATAAAAGCAAAAGGCTTTGAAGATTGCGTCGTATTTTTAAGCAGTAATACCGCAAACGTTGTTGTTCGTTCAGAAGGACTAACGGCAGTTCAGGCTGCACAGATCAATGAAATTATCGTATCTGAAACAGGAATAGGAACACAAAATATCAAAATTGTTGAAGTAAAATAAAAAAAACTATTTATTTTTTCTTAAAGTATGGTATAATATCATTGTACATACTGAAAAAGGAGTTTTAAGTTATGGCAGGAAACGATGTATCAAACGTTCAGATATCAAATGAGGTTATTTCTACAATAGCAGGTGTTGCCGCAATGGAGGTTGAGGGTGTTCATGCTCTTACGTCCTCGCGTTCGGCGAACAATATAAAAGATATCATATATAAAAAATCACCCTCGAAAGGTGTAACTGTCGAGAGTGATGAGTTCGGCGCAATTAAAATCACTGTAAATATTATCGTTAAATACAACTATAAAATTCAGGACGTTGCGGTTGCCGTTCAGGAACAGATCTCAAGAGCTGTTGCAGATATGACAAGTTTTGAGGTTTCGCAGATAAACGTTAACGTTGTCGGCGTTAATATTCCCAAGGCTGAAGAAGTAAAATAATTTCTAAATTATTTAAATTTAAAAAGGATGTAAAAACAAATTGTTTTTACATCCTTTTTTATTATTTAACTTTCTTTGCTTTATGATTTTGCCATGTAACCCAAAGAGGTGCGGTAATTGTAAGAGTTGAATAACAACCCGATATGATACCAACCATCATGGGAAGAGCAAAGTTTGCAACCGAAGTAAGTCCGCTTACAAGCGAGAATACGTAAACAAGTGCAATTGCAATCGTTGACATGAGAGAAGTATTAATTGTTCTTGTGATGCATTCATTAATACTGAGGTTTGCAATTTCTTCATATGACATTTTTCCTGCATGCAGACGTGAGTTGTAACGGATTTTATCATAGATAACCATTGTATCGTTGATTGAGTAACCGAGAACTGTAAGAATTACAGCGACAAAACCGTCGTTGATCGGAATTTTGAAAATTACAAACGTAAAGAAAACAAGAATAATATCATGTAAAAGTGCGGCAAGAGCTGTTACAGATGCCGAAAGACCTGAGATCTTTTTGAATCTTATCGTAACGTAGATTACAATAAATACAGCGGCAAT
>JAZPZR010000139.1:0-17307 GCA_045544795.1 Eubacteriales bacterium | reverse complement strand
TGTTTTCATGGGACTATTATTTGTACATATTTAAACTACCCCTCAGTCTTTTTGCTTTTACAAGCAAAAATCCAGCTCCCCTGACAAGGGGAGCCGAGATTTGATTTTTTCTTCACGGTCTGTGCCTTTTTTGACAGTCTCAAAAAGACACTTGAAAATTCAAGTGTCTTTTTGTTTTAATATAAGTCGAGCATTTCTTTAACAAGCTCTGCGGCTCTGCCGGTCAGCTGATATCCACCGTCTGACGGGATGATATCTATATAGTAATTTCCTTCAAAGTAAGCTACTTTGCTGTACAGCTCAATACTGAAATTTCCACCGTTCAGACTATACATATAAAGGCTGTCTGCATCGCTTGTGACAGGACCGGGAATTATTTCAAGTTCCGGAGTAGGTTGCTTTAAGGCTTCAAAAAGAATTTTCGAATCCTCTGCCGAAAAGACTTTTTGCTTTTCAAAGTGCCTGAACACTATAATGCACTCGCCGTTTTCAAACTCCTCAAGTTCTTTTTTAAATTCATCGTAAACATCCTCACGGATATAAAACTTTTTATCAAGGTCTGTAAACAATACCGTTCGGTTTTCATTTACGTAGCAGTAGTCTTCGCGGTAATGACGTATATCGTCAACAAAATATGCCCACAAAATCGGCTCGCCGTCAGAGCATATACCGATAACGTCTGCGCCATCCATACCGCTGGATTGCTCAAATGCGTTTGGATAGCATACGTAAGTACTGTCATCGTATTTTATATTGCCGTCATCAAGACGGTGAGCATACGACTTGCGAAGTTCGTCAATAAAGTCACAGCCGCAGAGGGTGAAAAGCAAAAGTATTAACGTGATAAATGCAATTATTCTTTTCATTTGTGACTCCTTTTTCGCGTGGTGGGAGCGCAGGTTGAGAAGCCCTCGCCCTACCTATAAAGCGAAGCCTGAGCTTCGTATTTTTTGATCACATCTAAAAGCTCTTTAAGTATTTCCTCTGCCCTGCCTGTTGCAAGGTACGCTTCGCCGTATTTATGTTCAACGATATAGTATTTTCCGTCGCACTCTGCAAGAGAATGTGAAGTATACTGATAAAAATTGCCGTTTTCGCTGTATTTATAAAAGCTACCGTAATCATTATAATAATACCCCTGCAGGCTGTCAAGCGTAACGGGCGTACCCTTCATAACGTCAAGGAGCGCCTGTGAGTCTTCTTTGGAGAAGTTTTTTCCGCCGTTTTCAAATCTGTAATCGTCATATCTTACAACGCAGTTTCCTTTATTAAAGGATATAAGCTCGTCTGATATATCGTGATAGACGTCAGCACGAATGTAAAAGCAGCTGTCGTAGTAGGCTGATATCACGGTTTTCTGTTCGTTTACGTGGGTATAGTCCCAACGTCTGCCAAGACCCTTCATAAGCCGCGGCCACAGTATCGGCTCTCCCTCAAGGCAAAGATTAAGTGTTTCATAGATATCCATTTCATAAGCATAGTCAAGCTGTACGTCACACTTGATATATACGTTATCACCGTATTTAATGGTGCCGCCCTTTTGCTTATATGCCGTTGTTTCGCGTAGTTCGTCGATATAATCACAGCTACAGATACTAATGAGCATAAGTGCACACAAAATGCAAAGTATTATTCTTTTTACAGTTTTCATTTTGTCCCTCCTACTCAAGATTAAGTCTGTTTGTAATTATCTTGCGCGAAATAATATAGTACACAAAGCCAAGCACAAGGCTTACTGTAATTACCACACCCATAAATGAATGTGCAAAAGCATACGGATGCCAATCTATCCAGGTCGTAAATTTATTCCACAGTTCTGTATAGTACAGAGCATTTATAATTAAAATTCCGATAGTACTGATAGTCTGTGTAATAAGGTAATAACCGAAGTAGACGCCGAATGCCGCAAGAATTCTGTTTTTACGCGCGGTCTGGCCGATAGATATGCAGGCATAAAAGATAAGATAGCTGTTTATAATGCTCAAAAGCGCAGCAAGTATAAATTCAAACATAAGGGGCAGGCTGTGACCGTCTGTCAGCTCAAAAAGCTGTGAAAAGCCATAGCCTATGACCTTTATTATCTCAACAAGCATATCGCCTGATGTTGCAACCATACCTGAAATTATAACAGATACAACGCTGATAAGTGTAAAGGCAAATGCCATTACAAGCTTTGTCAGAAGATGCTGATCGGTCGTTACGGGAAGAGTGAAGGAAAGATAGCCTTCGTGCGAAAAAAGGTTTTTATAAAAGCGGGTTATCGAGAAAATCATACTGAAAACGAGCAGTACGACCATGGAAATAACAAGCATCACAACAGAGGATATGAATACTATATCGTATGCCACGGTATCTGATTCCAAAAACTGCACACCGCGTACAAGCGTTGCAAGTACCACAAGTATTGCCTGAAGCGGTAAAAGGGTGCGCGCATACGCTTTGAACTCGTATTTAAAAAGTGTCTTTACCATCTGAATACCTCCCTGAAAAGCTGATCGACGCTCTTGCCGTTATCAGCACGGATATCGTCTACAGAACGGTGAAGCGTTATCTCGCCGTTTTGTATAAATATTACCTCGTCAAGCACCTGCTCGATATCCGAAATAAGATGGGTGGATATAAGGACAGATGCATCGGGATTATAGTTATTGATAATTACCGACATGATGTAGTCGCGTGTGGCGGGGTCAACGCCCGCGATAGGCTCATCAAGCACGTAAAGCTGTGCGTTACGGCTCATAACAAGAATAAGGCAGACCTTTTCCTTATTACCCTTTGAAAGCGTTTTAAGCTTTACAGTTTTGTCAATACCGAGCTGTGAGAGCATCTGATATGCAAGACCCGGTCTGAAATCCTGATAAAACTCTGTAAACATGTCCACTATCTGCTCAACCGTCATCCAGGAATTGAGGTAGGAATTATCGGGAAGATAGGCAACACGGCTTTTGGTGTTGACACCCGGCTTGTCCCCTACCACGTAAACCTCGCCTGAGGTGGGTGTAAGCAGTCCGTTTATAATTTTGATAAGGGTCGTCTTGCCGGAGCCGTTAGGACCAAGAAGACCTATTATTTTTCCGTTTGTAAGTGTGAGGTCGATTCCCTTAAGCGCTACGTTATTGCCGTAGCTTTTGGTCAGTTTTTCACACCGTAAAAGTTCAGTCATTATTTCCACTCCTCTACGTATTTTTTAATAGCGTCATCATCCATACCAAGCGCGCGCAGAGCCTCAAAAAACTCCGCCGTTTTTGCATGGATAACGTCATTTTTAATATCTGCGGCGGCACTGACACCGTCACCGACGTACCAGCCCGAACCACGCTCGGAATAAAGCACGCCCTCATTTCCTAACATCTCAAGCGCCTTTTGCACAGTATTGGGATTGACACCCGCCGAAAGCGCGATATCTCGCACAGACGGAAGTCTGCATCCCGGAGGAAAAACACCCGCCGATATCTGCACACAAAGCTGTTCGCAAAGCTGAGGCGCTATAGGCCGTTTTCTGTCAAGCGACCATTCCAACTTAACACACTCCTTTCAAAAAAGTGTACTATGACGATAATACAATTGTACTATCTACATAATACACTTTGGTTTTCAGTTTGTCAATAGGATTTTTTAAAAAAATTATTCTATCGGAAGGTAGACGCGGTATTCGCCGTCGAGTGTGTTTTCTTTATACACGCAAAAGGTCTTGAGTCCGCTGCCGTAAAGGGTACAGAGTGAATAAATACCGTTGCCGTCGAGGTCGGCAAAAAACGGCGTTGCAACGTAGTTTTCACAGTTTTCAAGCTCACAGGCAAGAATACAGTTACCGAGTGTCTGCGATAAAAAAGCGAGTATGCAATAGTTTTCATCCGCCGCTTTTACAACCGCCTCGTTTGACGAGTCACCGTCACAGTCATACTCCCATACCTCCGTGATATTTATATCGGTCACCGAATTAAAGTTATCGGGAAAGCAGGAAAAGATAAAATCGGCATAGCTTGCATCTGCTTTTTTGGAAGAAAAGGTGGTTTTTCTTATATTGGGACAAAGCTTCCAGTTACCGCTTGTAACAAGGGTCTTATAGCTGTCACCCGTCATTTTGTCAAAGCCGACCTGACCGAGATTTACACCGCTGTCGGAAAAGGCGGTAAAGGTCTTTTGCGGTATGTCGGGATTCATATCAACGGTGTTTTGCAGATTATAATAATAGTTTTCATCGGTAAGCATGGAATAGCCGCCCTCAACAATAGATATCGGCACCGCACCGACGTCGGTAATTATATAAGTCACGTTCATACCGCTGACGTCCGCTTCGGGATAGACGATCCCGTCACTCTCCCCTGTCGTATCCGTCGGATTTTTTGTTGACGCGCTGCAGGACGTGAATATAAGTAACGTTATTAAAATAAGTGGCAGTATTTTTTTCATAGGATATCTCCTTGTTTTTTAATACAGTATATTAAAAAGGGACTGTAAAAATTACAGTCCCTTGAATATTGTATTAAATTTTAATACATTCCGCCGCCCATCTGATTCATAGCCGCAGCGTTTGCAGCGTCTGCCGCGGGGTCTTTGATATCTGCAACAAGGCTCTCTGTAGTAAGAACTGTTGCCGCAACCGAAGCTGCGTTCTGAAGTGCGGAGCGTGTTACCTTTGTAGGATCAACGATACCTGCCTCGAACATGTCGCAGTATACTTCGTTATATGCATCAAAGCCGTATGCAACCTTGTCATCCTTAAGAATATTCTCAAGAATTACAGAGCCCTCAAGACCGCTGTTGAGCGCGATCTGACGTACAGGCTCCTCAAGTGCCTTCATAACGATAGCAACGCCTGTCTTTTCGTCACCTGCCGTCTCTTCGTACAGCGCCTTGACTGCGGGGATCGCCTTAATATAAGCAGTACCGCCGCCTGCAACGATACCCTCTTCAACAGCCGCCTTTGTAGCAGCAAGAGCATCCTCAACGCGCATTTTCTTTTCTTTCATCTCTGTCTCTGTAGCCGCGCCGACCTTGATAACGGCAACGCCGCCTGCGAGCTTTGCATGGCGCTCTTCAAGCTTTTCACGGTCAAAGTCAGACGTTGTGATAGCGATAGTTGAACGGATCTGTGCAACGCGTGCTGCAATTGCATCGGCATTGCCCGAACCGCCGACGATTACTGTGTTCTCTTTATTTACCTTAACCTGTGTTGCATGACCGAGCATGTCGAGAGTTGCTTCCTTAAGCTCGATACCAAGCTCCTCCGAAACAACCGTACCGCCTGTAAGGATAGCGATATCCTGAAGCATTTCCTTACGTCTGTCACCAAAGCCGGGAGCCTTTACTGCAACGCAGTTGAAGGTGCCGCGGATCTTGTTGACGATAAGGGTTGCAAGTGCCTCACCCTCAATATCCTCTGCAATGATAAGGAGTTTTTTACCTGCCTGAACTATCTGCTCAAGAACGGGAAGAATCTCCTGAATATTTGATATCTTTTTATCTGTGATAAGAAGGTAAGCATCGTCAATGACCGCTTCCATCTTATCTGTATCTGTTACCATGTAGGGTGTGATATAACCGCGGTCAAACTGCATACCCTCAACAACGTCACACGTTGTATCTGCTGTCTTTGACTCTTCAACTGTGATAACACCGTCGGTCTTTACCTTATCCATAGCGTCTGCAATAAGTGCGCCGACAGTTTCGTCAGCTGATGAAACCGTAGCAACACGCGCGATATCAGCACTGCCCTTTATCTCCTGCGAGTTTGCAATAACGACCTCAACAGTCTTGTCAACCGCCTTCTGAATACCCTTTCTTACTATCATGGGGTTTGCACCTGCGGCAATATTTTTCATACCCTCGCGTATAAGTGCCTGTGCAAGAAGTGTTGCGGTAGTCGTACCGTCACCTGCAGTATCGTTTGTCTTTGTTGATACTTCCTTTACAAGCTGAGCGCCCATATTCTCAAAAGCATCCTCAAGCTCAATATCCTTTGCGATGGTAACGCCGTCGTTTGTAATAAGGGGCGCACCGAATTTTTTGTCAAGAACTACGTTTCTGCCCTTGGGTCCGAGTGTTATCTTAACTGTATTTGCAAGCTTATCAACGCCTGCCTGAAGTGCTTTTCTGGCAACTTCACCGTAAATGATCTGCTTTGCCATTGACTTTTTCTCCTTAATTATTATTCTACGATTGCTAAAATATCAGACTGCTTTACGATAACATATTCGCTACCGTCAAGCTTTATCTCTGTTCCGCTGTATTTATTTGTGACTACCTTGTCACCGACCTTTACTGTCATTACGACCTCAGCACCGTCAACCACGCCGCCGGGGCCTACCTCTACTACCTGTGCTATCTGAGGCTTTTCCTGTGCTGCTGCGGTAAGTATGATACCGCTTTTAGTTGTCTCCTCCGCCTCAACCATTTTTAAAACAACTCTGTCAGCGAGCGGTTTAAGTTTCATATTCTATTTCCTCCGAAAAACAATATTAGCACTCGCACTTATCGAGTGCTAATATATAATAACAGTATATTTCGAAATTTGCAATAGTTTATAAGGATTTTTTTGTAAATATTTTTTTAACTGCCGAATTTCGATAAATAATATTGATTTATATAATAAAATAGTATAAAATATCAGCGAAAGGTTGGATATATACGCATGAGAGAGATATTAAAGAGTTTTCCCAAAAATGATGACGGCGGGATTTTTTCCATTCATCTTTGCGGAATGTCGTACTGTGACGGAAGCTATAAGATAGACAGAAAAAATTCGAGCGTTCACTGTTTTGAATACATAATATCGGGTACAGGCACCATTGTAACCAAAAACGGCAAGTTTAAGCCCGAGGCGGGCGACGTCTACTTTTTAAAAAAGGGTGACGACCACCTATACTACTCGGACAGCGAAAAGCCGTGGACAAAAATATGGTTTAACGTAAGCGGTGTGCTTATTGACAGACTTATTGAGCTTTACGGTGTGGACGGACATTACATCTTTAAAAACTGCAGGGTGTTCAGTCTGTTTGATGAGTTTAACAAAAACGTTGACAGCGCGATGGACAAGCGCACCGTACTTGACAGAAACGCGGTGCTGATACATCAGATAATTCAGGCAATGGCGGAGTGTGTGTCTGAAATCGACACGGCAATGTCCGACGATGCCGTGCGCCTTCGCGAGTATATCGACATGAATTACAGTAAGCCTATACGTATTGAGGATCTGTCGGCGCTTATTTACCGCTCACAGTCGCAGACCATACGCATATTCAAAAAGTATTACGGACATACGCCGTACGAATACGCGCTGATACGCAAAATGCAGGTTGCAAAGCAGTTGCTCAAGAGCACAAGGATGCCCATTCGTGAGATATCAAACGAGCTTGGCTTTGCAAACGAGCATTATTTTTCAAGTTGTTTTAAAAAACACGTGGGTATGACGCCCGGTCAGTACAGAAAGTAGAAATCATATGAAAAGAAGAATTATTGCGCTTCGCTCCAAATTGGCGGGCAAAGCATATATTGCCTACAGCAGTTTCGCACCCGACGGAAAAACGGTGCTTGAAATTGAGAGTGAAAATGACAAAAGGCTACATAATTATATAGAAGAAAACGGACTGCCCGATGTAATAAAGGTTAAGTCTCTCGGATATTTTTCGGTAATACCTGTAAAAGACGGCGGACGTCTTGCAGGTAAAATCGCCGTTATTACGGGCGGCGCGCAGGGAATAGGAGAAGGACTTGCAAAGGCATTGTCGGACGAGGGCGCCGCAGTCGTCGTTGCCGACATGAATTACGAGGGCGCAAAGGATGTTGCGGGTAGTCTTGAAAATGCAACGGCAGTCCAAGTCAACGTAACTGACGAGCAATCGGTTGCAAGGATGTATGACACGGCGGTCATGGCTTTGGGCGGAGTTGACATAGCGGTCGCAAACGCGGGAATTGCAATTGCAGGCAGTCTTGACGAAATGACAAAGGACTGCTTTGAAAAAATAACAGCCGTAAACTATACGGGATATTTTCTTACTGCAAAATACGCATCGGATATTATGAAGATGCAACATGAATACACACCTGATGCCATGTATGACATTATACAGATAAACTCAAAGTCGGGCATTGCGGGAAGCAACAAGAATTTTGCGTATTCGGGCAGTAAATTCGGCGGAATCGGTATTACGCAGAGCATTGCTTTAGAGCTTGCGCCGTATAACATAAAGGTAAACGCGGTATGCCCCGGTAATTTTCTTGACGGCCCCTTATGGTCAGACCCCGAAAACGGACTTTTCGTACAGTTTCTCAAGGCGGGTAAGATCCCCGGCGCAAAAACTGTGGACGACGTACGAAGGGCGTATGAAAGCAAGGTACCTCTCGGCCGCGGCTGTCGTGTAAAAGATATCGCACGTGCGGTGCTTTACATCTGCGAGCAGGAGTATGAGACAGGTCAGGTGCTTCCCGTGACAGGCGGACAGGAAACGTTAAATTAGCCTTGAAGAACTCTACATTTTGTAGAGTTCTTCAGAGTGTCAAAAAACTATTCTTTAATTTGACACTCTGATGTGACTTTCAAAAAAGAGTGCAGATTTCGTGAACTCGCGCTCGTCGGCGTACAATGGTACGGTAGAGAGCGAGTTCGGGGGAAGTGAAGAAATCCCATGAAAATATTGATTTTCATGGGATCTTTTATTTGCTGTTGCGGGAGGATAATATCCTCCCCTACTACCCCTCCGTCACGTCGAGGTAAGGCGCCTATTGTTCCGTGCCTCCTTTTTTCGGCACTCCACTATGGCGCTTACCTCTCCTTTTCCCCAAAAACGCTCCGCATTTTCGGGGTCCCCTGTCTGTCCACCTCCCCTGACAAGTGGAGGCAAATCAGAGTGTTCCTTTTCTTCACGGTCTGTGCCTTTTTTGACAGTCTCAAAGAACTCTACATTTTGTAGAGTTCTTTTTTATTTACTACTATAAATAGGTTGATTTGAGTATAAAAAATGGTATAATCGGTATATAAAGTGACAGATACGAGGAAAAGGACATGGAAAACTACACAGAGGTTTTTTCAAAAAATCTCAGAGCGCGCAGAAAAGAGTTGGGACTTACACAAAAAGAGCTTGCCGAAATTTTAGGCTACACCGAAAAATCGGTAAGCAAATGGGAAAGCGGCAAGGTTATCGCACCGTCGGCTACTTTACCTGTTATTGCAAAGCATCTGAAATGCGATATCAACAGTTTGTTTTTATCAAAAGACGACCCTGAATACTTTTTAGGGATAGACGGCGGCGGCACAAAAACACAGTTTTTACTGTGCGATAAAAACAACCGCATTGTAAGCAGGCTGACGATGGGACCCTGCAATCCGAATGACGTCGGAATGGAAAAGTGCTTTGAGCTGCTTGAAAAGGGAATAAACGACATACGCGGTGATATTCCCTGCAATAAAATCGTTACGTTTGCGGGAATTGCGGGCGGCGGACTTTCGGGAAACAACAAAGATATCCTACATTCTTTTTTTGAAAAGTTTTCATTCTATGCTTTTGACAATGCAAGTGATATCGACAATATATTTGCCCTCAGCGGATGCGACAGATGTATACTCGTCATTATCGGAACGGGATCTATAACCTACGCAAAGCAAGGGGATAAAACGCACCGCATATCAGGCTGGGGACAGCTTTTTGACGAGGGCGGAAGCGCGTACACCATCGGGCGTGATGCAATCTCCGCGGCGCTTTGCGACATTGACAAAAGCGGTCAGCCTACTGCGCTTACAGAGCTTATCAGAAAGCGCGTCGGTGAGTCTGCCGATGCACATCTGACTGAATTTTACAGGCGCGGCAAGCACTACATCGCATCAATGTGCGACCTTGTATTTAAGGCGGCAGTTGACGGTGACGGCGTTTGCGCTTCCATAATTGAAAAAAACATGAGATTTACCGCAAACACCGTAAACACGGCGCTTAAGAATTTTGATAAAAGCGAGGCCGTGCCCGTGTTCTTTTCAGGCGGACTTACCGCACAGATGGACGTAATAATGCCGATAATACGCAAAAACATCAGCACCCACAGGGTCAAGCTCAGCGTCATCACGGACGACCAGGTATGCGGTGCTCTGATAAATGCACAAAAACTTTTGGAAAGGGAAAATAAAAATGCTTAATACAGAAAAAAGAAACGAGGCGTCGATGCATATTGACAAAATGGACACACTGTCAATGGTGACGCTTATGAATAAAGAGAACATGAATGCCGTTATGGCTGTCGAAAAGGCTCTGCCCGATATTGCACACGTTTGTGACAAGGTCGCAGAATGCTTTGAAAAGGGCGGAAGGCTTTTTTACATCGGCGCGGGAACGTCGGGAAGGCTTGGCATAATTGATGCGGCAGAGTGCCCGCCCACCTTTGGTGTACCGAGCGAGCAGGTGGTAGGCATAATCGCAGGCGGTGAAAAATGCGTCGTTCACGCGGGTGAAGGCAACGAGGACAGCGCGGAGGACGGAAAAAAAGACGTAGCCGCGCAGGGCATATGCGAAAAAGACATACTTATCGGTATATCGGCGGCAGGCGGCGCGGCATACGTTATGGGCGCGCTTGAATATGCAAACAGCGTAGGCGCGTATACTGTCAGCATATCGAACAATCATAATACGCCGATAGAGAAAACAGCAAAATCGTCGATCGTTGCCGATACGGGCGCCGAGGTCATTACAGGCTCTACAAGGCTTAAAGCGGGCACGGCGCAAAAGATAATACTCAACATGATATCCACCTCTGCCATGGTAAAAACAGGCAAGGTATATGAAAACATGATGATAAACTTAAAGCCGTTAAACGTAAAGCTACGCGAAAGAGTTATACGCATAGTACGTGAAATTAAAAAATGTGAATATGACGAGGCAGTGGCGCTTCTTGAAAAGAGCGGTTGGGATATAAGAAAAGCCGTTGAGAATAACACAGACGGTAACAAGTAAGATTTCTAAAAAAATAAATGCTATGGATTTTACCATAGCATTTATTTTTTGAAAAAGCCTGTGTGGTTATGCGATGCCGCCGACATTACAAGTCCGACAAGACACATACTTGACAGCATTGACGAGCCGCCGTAACTGAAAAACGGAAGCGTGATACCGATAACGGGTAAAAGCCCGAGACACATGCCGATATTTTCCGCCGCCTGAAACAAAAATACCGAGCCGACACCGACGCATATAAGCATATCACCGAAATCACGGCATTTTTTTGCGGTAAAGAACACGTAAAGGATTATTGCGGTGACGAGAATGAGAATTGCAATATTACCTATAAAGCCAAGCTCCTCGCCCGCAACGGAAAAGATAAAGTCGGTCTGCTTTTCGGGAAGCACGCTGTACTGCGTCTGTATACCGTTAAAAAGTCCCGACCCTGTAAGGCCGCCAGACCCGAGCGCAATTTTACTCTGTATAGTATGATAGCCGTAGCCGAGAGGGTCAAGAGAGGGGTCGTAAACTGCAAGAATACGCATTTGCTGATAATGCGCAAGCTTTGAAAAAGCAAAGGGTGTTATTGCCGCGATACCGACTATGCTTACCGCAAAATACAGCCAATGAAGACCTGCCGCAAACAGCATCATAACACATACGAAAAAGAATACGAGCGTTGTACCGAGGTCACCCTCCATAAGCACAAGCGCAAGGATGATACCGACGTGGATACCAAGCGGAATAAGCGCTGTCGGATGATTTATATAATCGCGCACCTTTTTAAGATGGTTAGAAAAGGTGATTATAAAACCGACCTTCACAAACTCAGACGGCTGAATACTGATAGGTCCGATAATTATCCAGTTTTTATTACCGAGCACCTCTTTGCCTATAATAAGGGTCAGCACAAGCATGAAAATGCACAGACCGTATATCACCCATGAAAAACGCATAAGATTTTCGGTATCAAGAAACAGCAGTACAAGTATTGCAAAAAGTCCCATAAGGAACGCGGCGCTTTGCACGATAACAAGCTTTTTGGTACCGAAGCTGTCGGTTGCCGAGGTTATAAGAGTGATACCGAAAACAGAAGCAAGCGTACAGAGAAACAGAAGAATAATATCAATCTTTCGCACGAAATACCAAAGAAAAGTAAATATCTTTTTTACCGTTTTCAGTCACCCCTTTCACATTGATATAAGTATTATATATAAATATTAATAAAATTACAAGTCTATCTCTTGAAAAGATTGAAATCTGGTGCTATAATATAGGTTGCATTATTGTATAATGGAGAAAGTATGGAAAAAATTTTAACAAGTCTTGCCGATACTGAAGAGGTGGCAAAGCTTCTTGCAGACGCGCTCCCCTGCCCTGCCGTCGTGGCATTTACGGGTGAGCTCGGCGCGGGTAAAACCACCTTTATAAAATACCTTTGCAAGCACCTTGGGTATGAGGGTGACGTTACAAGTCCCACCTTTACCATAATGAATTGTTACGAGGGTAAATATCCCATCTACCACTACGACATGTACAGGCTGTCAGGCGCTGATGCGCTTTACGACATCGGTTATTACGATTATGAGGACAGCGGTATTTCTCTTATTGAGTGGAGTGAGAACGTAAGAGAGGGACTTGAGCGCGACGTCATCACGGTAGATCTTAAGTATCACGGACAGAACAGAAAAATTACTATTTCGGAGAACATATTATAATGAAGCTTGTTTCTATTGACGCATCGGGCAAGACTGCCGCGTGCGCCGTTACCGAGGACGGAGAGATTATTGCAAAAAGTTTTACCGATTCGGGTCTTACACATTCGCAGACGCTGCTACCTATGATCGAGTCGATGCTTGCGCTGTCGGGCACCGACATTGAAGACGTTGACGAGTTTGCGCTGACGGTGGGTCCCGGTTCCTTTACAGGTCTTCGCATAGGCGCGGCAACGGTCATGGGTCTTGCAGGTCAAAGGCCTTGCAGATGCGTGCCTACACTTACTGCAATTGCATACAATTTTACAAATAAAAACGCTGTTATCATTCCAGCGCTTGATGCAAGGCGGAATCAGGTATACACCGCGGTATTCAGAGTAAAGGACGGCGTTGTTACACGGCTTTGCGAGGATGAGGCGCTGTCGGTTGACGAGGTATTTGACAGAATACGCGAGTATTCGCCGGAGGAGCCTGTTATTATAGCGGGTGACGGAGCGTATCTTTTTGAAAATGCCATAGCGGTGCTTGCAAACGTTTCGTTCGCCGAGGACAAGCTGTTATTCGTGCAGGGCGAGGGCATCGCAAAAGCGGCTACGGAGTTTGGTGCCGTAAAGGCACAGGATATAAAACTTAATTATTTAAGACTTTCCCAGGCGGAAAGAGAATTAAAGGAGAGAACAAAAAAATGATAAGTATCGGTTGCGACAAGGCAGGAACACCCTTTGTAGAAAGATTTTGTAAAGAGCTTGCTGATAAAAATATTGAGTGCAAGGTTCTTTTTGACGGCAAGGAGGACGGCTGTGACTACACAGATGCCGCTTTTGCAGTTTCAAAGAGCGTAGCATCGGGCGAAAGCGAGCTTGGTATTCTCATTTGCGGTACTGGTATCGGCATGAGCATTGCGGCAAACAAGATAAAAGGCATCCGCGCGGCAGTATGCTCTGACACCTTCTCTGCAAAAATGACACGTGTTCACAACAACGCAAACGTACTTTGCATGGGTGCGCGCGTTATCGGTGAAGAGCTTGCGGTTGAAATTTTAAATGCTTTTCTTGCAGGTGAATTTGAAGCAGGCGGCAGACATGAGCGCCGTGTAAACAAAATAATTGACGCAGAAAACGGAATTTTTTAAATGAATAAAAAAATATTCAATTCTACACTTGACAAGCCGGAATACGGTCTGTTTGCAATTATGCTGATATTCCCGCTCATAACGCTCTTTTTCAACGTATGGGCGGCGGCTGTTCAGTTTCTCATTGCGATAATATTTACAGTTGTACGGCTTATAACAAAGCGCAGGCACAGTGACAGGCTTTTCAGCTATCTGCAGAGCATTACGCTGTATCTTGACGAGGCGTCAAAGGAAAACCTCACCCGCTTTCCCATGCCTGTCACCCTTCTTGATAAAAAGGGTGATATCATCTGGTACAACGACCTGTTCAACAATATTCTTGAAAGCAATCACGTAAACGACGTATTCGGTAAAAACCTCGATATAATTGCACCCCACGTTACAATAAACAAGGATGCGCTCTCACAAAAGCATGAGATACAGTTTTTAGACAGGCACTATACCCTGTTTATCATGCATCAGGGCGGCGGTGAGCAGGAGGATTTTTACTCTGTTTACTGGATAGACACGACTGACATGAAAAGCGAGCTTTCAAAGCTCCGTGCACAGCGTCTTTGCGTGGCATATATTCTTGTAGACAGCTTTGACGAGCTTCCCGCTTCGATATCCGAGCTTCAGAAGTCGATATTCTTAACCCGCGTTGACGTAAAGCTGCGCACCTTCGCAAAGTCCATCGGCGGTGTTATGCAAAAGCCTGATCAGGATAAATATCTGATCTTATTTGAGTACAGGCATTTACAGATGCTTGAAAAATCAAAGTTCAAGCTTTTGACAGAGATAAAGGAGATCGCAGTCGAGGGCTTTCACGCATCGCTTTCTATTGGTATAGGCTGCGGTAACGGCTCACCCTCCGATGCTGATACAAAGGCTAAAAAAGCGCTTGACACGGCGCTTTCGCGCGGCGGCGATCAGGCGGTTATACTTAACGGAGAAAAATACTCCTTCTTTGGCGGCAACAGTGACAGCGGTCAGAGAAGAAAGCGCGTTAAGGTGCGCATTATTGCAGAGGCGCTTACTGCAAACGTACAAAGCGCGGACAACGTTATCATTATGGGTCACAGATTTATCGACCTTGACTGTCTTGGCTCTGCCATCGGTATTGCAAAATGTGTACAGGCATTCGGCAAAACTCCCTACATTATATATAATCCGCGCGAGTCACTTTCAAAAAACATGTATTCGGTATTCAGCAGTCTGCCCGAATACGAAAATACGTTTGTTGAGCCGACAGCCGTGCAAAAGCTTATTACAGACAATTCACTTCTTATAATAACCGACACTCATAATCTTGAATACATCGAAAGTGAAAAGGTATATTCGCTGTTCAAAAAGGTTGTGGTTATAGACCATCACAGAAAAGTGGTGCAAAGCGCAATTGAAGACACAGTGGTAAGCTTCCATGAGCCAAATTCATCTTCATGCTGTGAAATGATAAGCGAGCTCTGTGAAAACATACCCCATCTCAAGCTCACACGGCAGGAGGCGAATGCGCTCATGTCGGGTATTTTCCTTGACACCAAGATGTTTACAGAGCGCACGGGAGCAAGGACCTTTGAAGCGGCGGCATTTCTTAAAAAACAGGGCGCTGACACGGCAGAGGTAAAGGCTTATTTTAAAAACGACATTGAAAGCTACAAAAAGCAGATAGACATCATCTCACAGGCAGAGGTCGTTTTTGAAAAATACGCGGTATCCTATTGGAATTTCGAATCGTTTGACGGAATAAAGCTTATTGCGGCGAAGGCGGCGGACGAAATGCTTAATTTAAAGGGCATCGAGGCATCCTTCGTTATTTATCCCGAAAATGAGGACGTGCACTTTTCTGCACGCTCGGGTGCCGGCGTAAACGTTCAGCGCATCATGGAAAAGCTTGGCGGCGGCGGTCACAGAAACGCGGCGGGCGCACAGCTTAAAAATACTGATATTGAAACGGCATACAACATGCTTGTTGATATACTAAACAACCCCGAAAGAGAGGAAGACAAATGAAAGTAGTATTACTTCAGGACGTAAAAGGAAAAGGTAAAAAGGGTGACACCATAACCGTATCAGACGGTTACGGCAGAAACTTTCTTATAGCAAGAGGACTTGGTGTTGAGCCTAACGCTCAGATCTTAAACGATTTTGACGGCAAGGCTTCTTCACAGCAGTTTAAAATTGATACAGAGACCGCAGCGGCTAAAGAAAACGCTTCAAAGCTTGACGGAAAGACGTTTGAAATGAGCGTCAAGGGCGGCGACAGCGGTAAGCTTTTCGGCTCGATAACCGCAAAGGAAATTGCGGAGTTTATCGCACAGAAGACAGGCATTAAAGTAGACAAGAAAAAGGTTGAGACCGAAACCATCAAAGCATTCGGCGCATACCCTGTAACCGTTAAGCTTTACAAGGGCATATCTGCAAAAATTACAGTTAACGTTGTAAAAGGAAACTGATAAATGGAACTTACCGACCTTAAAAAGATCCCGCACAGCATTGAATCGGAGCAGTGTATTATCGGCTCTGTGCTCATTGACCCCAACTGCATAAACGAGATCGCGGACACTCTGAATCCGCAGCATTTCTACGTTGAAAAGTACGGTCAGATATATGAGATAATGATGTCGATGTTTTTGTCAAACAAGAGCATTGACTTTGTCACGGTGCTTGAGGCGATTAAATCACAGGCGATTTTTGACGAAGAGGAAGGCAAGCGCGTGCTCTATGAAATGACACAGCTTGTCCCAAGCACGAAAAATATTCTCGAATATGCAAAGATAGTTGTTGAAAAAGCAAGTCTTCGCAGGCTTATCGAGGCGTGTGCAGATATATCGGCAGAGTGCTATTCGCAGTCACAGGATGCAACCACCATTCTTGATATGGCGGAGCGCCGTATTTACGATATTATGCAGAGCAGATCCAATACCGCACTCACCCACATCAAGCACGCTATCATTGAAAGCTATGACAAGATAAACAAGGTATCTCAGGATAAAAACGCATTTCTCGGCATACAGACAGGCTACTCTGAGATCGACCGCATGATGACGGGTCTTGGAAAAAGCGACCTTGTTCTTATCGCGGCGCGACCCGGTGTCGGTAAAACGTCATTTGCACTCAATATAGCGCAGAACGTCGCGCTTCAGACACCCAAGAAAACAATTGCCATATTTTCACTCGAAATGTCAAACGACCAGCTTGCAAACAGAATGCTTTCTGCGCAGAGCGGTATTGACAACATGAAATTCAGAAACGGTGAGATCGGTGACGACGAGTGGGTACGTCTTGCAGAGGCATCGGTAATACTTTCGGATACCGACGTGTATTTTGACGATACCGCAGGTATTACTGTTGCACAGATGAAAGCGAAACTCCGCCGTCTTAAAAATCTCGACCTTATCATCATCGACTACCTTCAGCTTATGTCGGGCAGTAAGAGATATGAAAACCGTTCTACAGAGGTCGGTGACATATCGCGTTCGCTCAAGGTCATGGCAAAAGAGTTCAACGTGCCTGTAATCTGTCTTTCACAGCTCAACCGTGAAACTGAAAAGACAAAACA